>JANNAO010000436.1:0-2670 GCA_031384405.1 Verrucomicrobiota bacterium
AGCCGCAACGAACGAGCCGAGTCCGGCTGAGATGGATTGCGTTCATTTGCATGGGCGACCTTGCTTCTGGGTGAGTGAATTACACCACGCCTTTGAGAGGGCGTCAACGGTCGGTTTGTCCAAGCGATGTCGTGAATGGACATCGGAGGTTTCCATTGTCCCGCCGGGACTAAAAAATCCGTTCGGGGCAAACAGCTACTTCGTAGCTGGCTAATTTCCGAAGTCGCTTCGCGACTCACGACAAAGCTCGCTCAAATCTCACGCGATCAAATCTTCCACCACCTTCCCATGCACATCCGTCAGACGGAAGCGACGGCCTTGGTGCATAAACATCAGGCGTTCGTGATCCACACCGAGCAGGCGCAGCATCGTGGCGTGGAAATCGTGGACGTGGACGCCACCCTTGGTGATGTTGTAACTGAAATCATCCGTCTCGCCATAGACCAAGCCGGGCTTCACGCCGCCGCCGGCCATCCATGTGGTGAAACAGCGCGGATGATGATCGCGCCCGTAATTGTCCGCCGTGAGCTTGCCCTGTGAATAGCTGGTGCGACCGAACTCACCGCCCCAGATCACCAGCGTGTCGTCGAGCATCCCACGTTGTTTCAGATCGGTGAGGAGCGCGGCGCTGGCTTGGTCGGTTTCGCGGCATTGCACCTGGATGTTCTTAGGCAAGTTGTCGTGTTGATCCCAGCCTTGGTGATAAAGCTGGATGAACTTCACGCCTTTCTCGGCGAGTCGTCGCGCGAGCAGACAGTTTGCGGCGAACGTGCCGGGCTTGCGCGAGTCCGGGCCGTAGAGATCGAACGTTTCGGGCTTCTCGTTGCTCAGGTCCATCACGCCCGGCACGCTGGATTGCATCCGATAGGACATCTCGTATTGCGCGATGCGCGCGTCCACGTCGGCGTCGCCAAGTTTTTCGGCGGTGTGTTTGTGCAAATCGTTCAAGCGATCAATCAACAAGCGCCGGCTCTCGGGCGTGACGCCGTCAGGATTGTTGAGATACAACACGGGTTCTTTGCCGCTGCGGAATTGCACGCCCTGATGTTGCGACGGCAGGAAACCGCTGCCCCACAGCCGTGCGTAAAGGGGTTGATCCACCTTGCCCGGCGTGATGAGCACGACGAACGACGGGAGATTTTCGTTGTCGCTGCCGAGGCCGTAATGAATCCACGACCCGATGCTGGGTCGCCCGGAAATCTGCGAGCCAGTTTGAAAGAACGTGATGGCCGGATCGTGGTTGATGGCCTCGGTGAACATCGAACGCACAATGCACAAATCGTCCACGACCTTCGCCGTGTGCGGCAAGAGATCGCAAACCCACGTGCCGTTCTTGCCATGTTTCTTGAAACCGAACTGCGAGCCGGCGAGCGGTAACGACGATTGATTGCCGGACATGCCGGTGAGGCGCTGACCCTGGCGCACGGAATCGGGGAGTTGCTCGCCATTGCGTTGATTGAGCACCGGCTTGTAATCGAACGTCTCCATCTGCGACGGCCCGCCCGCCATGAAGAGATAGATGACGCGCTTGGCTTTCGGCGGGAAATGGAATTGGCCGTTAAGAATGCCACGGTCCGTGCCGCTTTTCGCTGCGGCGAGAATGCCAGCCGGATTCATCAAGTTGGCGAGCGCGATGCCACCCAGTCCCATGCCGAAGCGATTGAGAAACCCGCGCCGGGAAAGGCCTGCGGCGGGCAATGGTCCGGTGCAGATTTGGTTGTTCATTTTTTGGATTTCAACTCATTGCCAAGCTCGGCTTCAATTGCTTCCACTGTTGGCAGGTTGCCTTTCAAATTCCTGGGAAGGGATTCCACCAGTTTGGTCTGCCATTGGGCGACGCCGATGGGCTTTTTCAAATCGCGTAACGCATATTCCACGGTCAGGCGATCCCGCTCCTTGCACAGCAGCAGACCGATGGACGGCTTGTCATCGGCGTGGCGCAACTGGTCGTCCACGGCGGAGAGATAGAAATTCATCTTGCCCGCAAACTCCGGCTCGAACGCCTTCATCTTCAGATCAATCACCACATAACAGCGCAGCCGCAGATGATAAAACAAAAGGTCGAGGTAATAGTCCTGGCCACCGATTTCCATGTGATGCTGCCTTCCGACGAAGGCAAACCCGACGCCGAGTTCGAGCAGGAATTTCTGGATGTGATCCAGCAATCCTTGTTCGAGATCGCGCTCATGGGCATCGCTGCGAAGCGTGAGAAAATCAAAATTGTAGGGGTCTTTGAGCGTTTGTTCGGCAAGGTCGGACTGCAATGGTGGCAGTGTGTTTTGAAAGTTCGTGACCGCCTTGCCCTCGCGTTTGTGAAGTTGAGTTTCAATGTGGTGTGTCAGCACCGCGCGCGACCAGCCGTGTTCGACCGTCTTGCGAGCATACCACAAACGGAGGGTTGGCATGTCCAGCTTGGTCAAGAGCAGACGATTATGTCCCCACGGCAGTTCCGAGATGGGAGCAGGCAGAGTGAACGCAGGTAATTCTCTCACAAGCTGTGAGAGAATTGTCCCGGCAGATTCTCCAACAGCCTGTTGGAGTTTTGGGGGATCATTCGCCCAAGCGAGATAAAAGCTGCGCATGAACCAGACGTTTTGGGGCGAGAACCCGGCCATGCCGGGAAATTCAGCTTGCAGATCAACGGCCAACCGTTGCACCACCTGCCTCCCA
>JANNAO010000450.1:0-12150 GCA_031384405.1 Verrucomicrobiota bacterium
GAATAAGGTAGTGCCGTAAGGGGTGACGATCTGGGAAATGTAGCCGCCAGCACCGGTTGGGAAGCCCGTGCTGAAAGAGCCGACCACAACCGAAACCTTCGGTTGCGAAGACATGCCGAGCATATCGGTGATATTGGTCAGCACATAATAGTCATGGTTCAAAAAGGTCGGCGTGTACTGGATTGTTACGATGTTGTTATTGGTAATGGGCCTCCAGAGGATACCCGTGGAGATCTCATTTGTGTCTGAGATCGAGTGTTTTTTGTAATCAAAGGACGCGAACCTTCCGAAGGGGTCTGTCACCCGGGTCAATAATCTGTTGTCTAAGCTGTTCCCGTCGCCGTAGGTCAGGGTTGTGACTTGGCCAATGGCGTCGGTGACCGCCACAATGCGCAAGCCTTGGTAAGTGAAGGTGAGCGCGTTTCCGGCCGGGTCAACGATCTGGGTGAGATAGACCTTTCGGCCGGCACCGACCGATCCATTCGACAGACTGAAGACTTTTTTCGAGCCATCAGGACTGACCAGTTCGTAACTGCTCGATCCGGTGCGCCGGAGCAGCGTCTGATCAAATTCCTGGAGAGCGAAGGTCTGCGAAGTGACATTAAAATTCTTGAACGTCCGCGCACCGCCGCCGCCGACGATCAGTTTGACATCCGCCAGCAAGCTTTGCGGCGAATCAATGATGTAGGAAATCCAATCATGGGTCATCTTCGTGGTTGGCAACAAAAAATACGAAATCGGCGGCGGAGTCGTGCCCACGCCAGGGGGCGTGGTTGGTCCGTAAAGATTATTGTCTTGCAGGCCATTCCAATAGAAACCGCCGAACGTGCCCTCCGTGGCATAGATGTCCCGGCTGTTGTAACGGAACGTGAACCGGACGGGCGGGCCGACGGGTGGCGCGTAGGCCAGCGGCGTGTCCTTGATGCTCAAATTGGCCGTCATGAGATGAACACTGGAAACGGGCATTCCGACGGTGTCGCCACCGCAAAAGCCCGATTGATCGTCTTCAGGCGTATAAACGTCAGGGTCATTGGCACCCGTGACTCCCTTTCCCCAAATGGCCGCGCCTTCTTGGGCGTCAACCGCCCGCCAACCCTGCGGCAATTTTCCCGGTGGCAGCAGGAAATAGCCGCTGGTCTCAGCTTCGAGTGCTTGTCGTGTTGCCCACACGGTGTTTCCGAAAGTCGGGTCTTCCAGCAAATAACGGTCACCTTCCTGCCGGACAATCGCTGCGTAGTGCCCGACCTTCCAATGCACGACGGAGGGGATGATGAACGAACCCCTCACCCCGTCCCTCTCCCCATCGGATGGGGAGAGGGTGGCCGAAGGTCGGGTGAGGGGTTGGCGAAACGCCATCTGATAATTCAGACCGATCTTCTTCGAGAGTGCAGCCACCTGCGGCAGCGAGAAACCCTTTTGCGTCGAGGCCGAATTGAAAATCTCCATCATCGCGTTGGTCGTCGCCGACGTGATGAAGTTCTGATCTGACCGAAGAATGCTCTGCAACGCCAACGGCCCGCAACGGAATGAAACTTCCGGGCGGTTCTGCATCATCCAGAGAGCCTCGCGCGCCAGGTTGACTTTTTCTGACGCTCCCGGAGCAGTTTGCCAGCCGGTGGACTTGAGCAACGCTTCCAATTCCGTCATCCGCCCCAGCCGCGCATAAAGCAAAGCCAGTTCTTCGGCGGCGCGGGTCAGGACGATGCTTCCGCTCGTATCTTTGGCCTCATTCGCTCCCTCCAACGCTTTGCTCCACGCCTCCAACGCCAGCGAATAATGCGCGGTCGTGTAGTATTCAAAACCCAAGCCCGCAAACAACGTCGGTCGCCAAGGTGACTTGGGATGCTTGTCCAAAAACCCTGTGAGGCTTGCGAAATCATCGGGCCCACTGCGCTTCGCGTAACCAAGCAAAGCTTTGGCAAGCGCAGAATTTTCAGCGGCACCTGGCTCACCCCCGATAGGAATCAGTGCCTCTTCAAACACTCGCGCCCGGGAGATTTCATCCTTCGTCGGCGTGGCAGAAAAGTGCAGTCCCGTCTGGGGCGGATCAACCTTGGGCAGAGTGCGATTGGGAACGACCTCCGCCCGCGACGAGGGAATCAAGACTAACCCGAACACCAAAGACCAGAGACTACAGCACAGGCGCGCACGGAACTTCTGCCGGATGTTCATAAAGTTTAATTGGCTCAGTTAATGTTTGGGCACTTTGGCCTGTCACAATGAGCTAAGAAGAAAAAATCACTTCAAATTTCAGACATTCTTTTGGCAAATGTGCCGGACTATATCCGACTGCCTGCTTTTCGTCGTTTCCTGCGACAAGCCCGATTTTGGTTACCGGCTGGAAGAACCAAACGCTTCCAGCGGCGGAGCTTCGAAGAGGTGGATGGAATTCGTCCGGGTAGTCACGGCCAGAAACCGGCCATCGGGTGAGAACCGCACGGAATCACTGACTTCGGGAAACTCCCAGGACACCAGTTGTCGGCGCGTGGCGATGTGCCAGAGTTTCACCGAGAGTCGGACGTTCACCGACGCGAGCGTCCGTCCGTCCGGCGAGAACGCCACGTCCGAGGTTTCCTCCATGTGCCCGGGCAGTACGGCGAGCGATTGACCGTTTGTCGTGTTCCACAATCGAATCGTCCCGTCCAAACTCCCGCTCGCCAGCGTCGTGCCGTCTGGTGAAAAAGCCAGTCCGCGCACGGTGTCCAGGTGTCCTGTGAGTTGCGATTCGCGACCCGTTTTCAAATCGTAAAACCGCACGATGCTTTCCTGCTGTGCGCCGAGCGCGAGCGATTGTCCGTCGGGTGAAAGCGCTCCGGTACTGATCGGCGGTGGCGGACCTTGCAACCAGTGAATACGTTTGCCAGTCGCAACTTCCCAAATGGCTACTCGCCCCAGTTCATCTATCGCATAAAATGTTTTCCAATCAGGAGTGAACCCTTGAAATTGTAGCCCTTGGCTCTTTTCATCAAAGCCCGTCAACTCCACGCGTGTCACATTCGTGGAATCAGGCGAAACAAATTCAAGTGACCGGAGATCGCGCCCCCAACGCACGAACTTTGTTCCGTCAGAGGAGTTGCCCATCACACGCCGTCCAGGAATGGCGTGTTCCATGGAGACGTCATTAAGATTCCATACCGCCGAAGACGCTCGGGAGCGCGGATTGCCCACGGTGACGATTCGTGAGCCGTCAGAAGTGAAAAATGGACGGACGTTGGCTTGATTGGGAACGCTGAAGTTCTGCTTGCTTGGTGCGTTGGTCCACAACATCACGTTTCGATCTTTGCTTCCTGTCGCGAACACGGTGCCGTCGGGACTGGACGCCACGCACCAGACCTCGTGTTCGTGTCCACGAAACACTTGCTTCTCCCGCAACGTCGCGGCATCAACGAGCCGTAGCGTCTGGTCTGAACTCGTCGTGGCAATGGTTTTACCGTCGGCCAAAAAACTCGCGGCCCAAGTGTTCATCGTGTGACCTTCGAGTGTTCTTGGCGGGCTGTTGGATCGCAAATTGAAGATCGTTGGCAGTTCGCTCCCGCCCAGCATCAAAAGCTCGCTTCCATCTCCAGAAAATGTCAATGAACGGGTGGCGTTTGAGGTAACCAAAGTGCGTTCCAGTTCGCCCGTGGTTACGTTCCATAAGTCAATTCCGCGCGGATGTTCACGGGTGGCCAGCGTTTTCCCATCCGGCGACATCGCAACGATGCGACTGGCCTTGGGTAAGCGGCGGATTTTTTCGCCAGTGGAATAATCCCAGATGCTCACCGCGCCCGCTGGTTTCCACCAGTAGTAGAACGCCGTTTCAGTCACGGCCAACAGTGTACCGGACTTGGAGAGGCTTGCGGTCTGGCCGGGGTAGTTGGTGACAAATTGCCACGAACCATTCCGCCACAACCGCGTGCCGCCGATACCTGATGTGACGAGGAACTTTGAGTCCGGCGTGAACGCCACCGTCCATACCGCGCCTGTGGCGGCATTCAACGTGGTGACAAGTTTGCGCCGAGTCGCATCCCAAATCTTCACAGTCTGATCGCGGCTTCCGCTGGCGAGATATTTTCCGTCGGGCGAAAACGCGACGCACGTCACGGTGGACTCATGACCGGTCAACGTCGCGATTTGATCGCCCTGACATTGACCCCACAGATAACGCCACTCAAACCCGCGCAGATCCACCTCGCCCGTCTTTGGCTTCAATGACGCCAGCGTGCGTCGAGCCAGCCCCAGATCGTTGCGGCTCAGTGCTTGCGCCGCAAAGCTCACGTCGCCCGCGTAAAGATTTAGGCGCACCCGGTCGGCGTAATTCTCTGCCATCAGTCGCTGCCGGTGCTCGCCGTGTGCGCTTTGCTCGGCGCGCTGCCATTGCCACAACACACCTAGGATTCCCAGCAACACGGTCAGCGTCAGCGCGCCGGACAGCGAGGCGGTAACCGGACGCCGCTTGCACCACAACCAGACCTTCTCAACCTGTGACACTGCACGGGCGCGGATGGGTTCGTTTGCCAAAAATCGAGAGAGATCATCTGCTAAGTCGTGCGCTGAAGCATAGCGTCGTGGCGATTCTTTTTGCAGACACTTCAAGCAGATGGTCTGCAAGTCCTCCGGCACGCTGGGATTCAATCGGCGTGGCGGAATGGGTGTCGCGCTCTGCACCTGGGCCAAAATCTCCTGAAGTGTTTCACCCTGAAACGGCGGGCGTCCGGTGAGCAGGTGATACAGAATCGCGCCGAGCGAATAAATGTCCCCACCCGGCCCAAACTCGCCTGCTTTTCCCGCCGCCTGCTCGGGCGAAATGTAACTGGGCGACCCAAGCACCTGGCCTGTCGTTGTGAGTTCGGCGTCACCATCGAGCAGTTTCGCCAGACCAAAATCCGTGATACGCGGCTGATCAAATGCGTCAAGTAGAACGTTTGAAGGTTTGAGATCGCGGTGCAGCACGCCGCGTTGGTGCGCGTAGTGGACAGCCGTTGCAATCGTCCTGAGATATTCAGCAGCCTGTCGCGCGGGCAGCGGTTTCTCCCGCACGATTTCGGCGAGATTCCGCCCCTCGATGTACTCCATCGAGAAAAAATGATCACCGCCGCTCTGCCCGACTTCGTAGATGGCGACGATGTTCGGATGTTGCAGCCCCGCGACGGCTGCTGCTTCCGTGCGAAACCGCTTCACAAATTCGGGACTCGAAAACGGCCCATGCAACACTACCTTCACCGCGACGATGCGATTGAGGCTGATCTGCCGCGCCCGATAAACCACGCCCATGCCGCCCCGCGCGATCTCCTCCAGCAATTCGTAATCGCCGAGCCGGTGAGGTGTCGGCGCGGCGTCCGAATCAAGATTTTCAGGCTGGAGAACACCGGCGAACCCCACCCCGCCGAGGCATTTCGGGCAAAGCCCCGCCGCCGCCTCGCTGAACAACAGCGTGCCGCACCTCGGACATGTGCCGGTGGAAGTCATTCAATTGAAAATCCTGTCATCATGCTAAGAAGAAATTTCAGCCTACGATTACGGAAAAAAAATTGCCACGACTTAATTCAGTCGTAGGGCACGACGTGAGGAGTGCTTACCCGACGACTCGTCACCTCGTCGCCTACAAAGCAAGGCACTCCCAAATATTTTGCACCGTTGCCGGTTCATGGATTCAGCGCGGCGTACAGATGCCGCATCTCCTCGTCCACCTCGGTCGGGCTGGAGACGGTGTTCGCCACTTCCGCGCGCACCAGTTCACAATAGCGTTGCCGCATCCGATGAACCGCGACAGCGACGGCCTGCCCCGTGTAGCCGAGCCGTTGCGCAACTTCTGTATATTCACCCGCGCGCGGCTCCTCCGTCAGAAAAATCTTCAACTGTTCAAACTGAACCGCCCTGCCCGCCGCCGCCATCTCCACTTCCAGCCGCGCAACGGCTTCCTCCAACAACTTCATCGCCCAACGCTGGTCGAACAGCTTGTCCGGCGAGAGTTCACAAGCCGGTTCGTACCGGTGGAATTGTTCCGGCGGAATCGAATCCAACGAGAGGATCGCCCTCCCGCCGCCGCGTTTGGCAGCGCAGGTGCGATCTCGTTCGTTCGAGAGAAAGTGGTTCAGCGAGACGATCAGGAACGTGCGGAAACGGCCCTTGCGCCTGTCCACGGATTGAAAATCGTTCCGCTCCAGCAACGATTCAAAAAATGCCTGCGTCAAATCCTTCGCATCCGCCTCCGGGTGACCCTTGCGGCGCAGGAAAGCGAACAGCGGAAACCAATAAGTGCGGCACAGTTTTTCCAACGCGGCTGAACTTTGCGGCGAATGACTTTCCCCGGACTGCAACACCACGCTCCAATGCGTCGTGGCAAAAATGGGATTTCGCGGGTTGGATACCGTGTCGTTCTGAAGCGGTTCGGCCATGCGGATTGGCCAGATGATAATGGACGTTCCCAGAAACTGAAACCAAAACCCTCGGATGCCCCAAAAGGGTATTCAGCTCGGTTGCTCCTTCGGAACGCCGGATTTGTCCGGCAGCAACCAGGCATGTCACTCGCCCTCCCGTGTGAATGTGGCGTTCCGTGCTTTCGGGTTTCATTTTCGGCGGGATACATTTCAGATTCACACCAGAGGCGAACAGGCTCGACGCGCCGTGTCGCGCTTTGTATCAATTCCGCCCGATATTATGAGCCAAACATCCGACCAACGTTCCGCTGAGTTCCTCAAGATCGCCGACCAGTTCAAACTCGGCGCACTCACGACTGAATCATCCCACCCTGTCACTGCCAATCTTAGCGAGGTCGCGCGTAAAGACATCGCCGCCGGACTGAAGCTGCTCCTCGATGTGGACGACGACGTGGTGCGCAAGTATCGCGAGTTCGCGGAGTCCGGTCGCGCGCGAAAGATTGCGGATGCAGTGCTGGCTTCGCTGAAGAACGGCGGGAACATTTATTTCACCGGCTGCGGCTCGACCGGACGATTGAGCATCCAACTCGCCTCCATCTGGCGGGATTTCTGGCAATGTAGGCGACGAGGTAACGAGTCGTCTGGCGGAAATGGAACGACTCCTCACGTCGTCGCCTACAACGATTGGGAGAACCGCGCGTTTCCTGTCATGGCTGGCGGCGATTTTGCGCTCATCAAAGCGGTCGAAGGCTTCGAGGATTTTACTGCGTTCGGAAAGAAACAGATCGGCGACCTCGGCGTGAACAGCAAGGACGTGGTGTTCGCCATCACTGAAGGCGGCGAGACTTCGTTCGTCATAGGCACGGCTTGGAAAGGCGTGGATGTCGGCGCAAAAGTTTATTTCGTCTATAACAATCCCGACGACGTGCTTTGCGAGCATGTGCAGCGAAGTCGTGAGGTGATTCAAGACGCGCGCATCGAGAAGATCAACCTCACCACCGGGCCGATGGGCATCACCGGCTCAACGCGGATGCAAGCGACATCTATCCAACTTGCAGTGATGACCACGATCTTGGAGATGGTCGTGCGGGATTTGATCGGGGGTCTCGATTCAAACTCTGTTGCTAAGACGTTTCTCACCAAGTTCACCGAGCTTCATGCCACGCTGAAATCTCCCCCTGTGCTGACTCAACTCGCGAAGTTCACAGCCATAGAAGAATCCGTCTATCGCGCTGGGCGGAAGAACAATTACTTCGCCGACCACGTGGGCATTGACATGCTGACGGACACCACCGAACGCTCGCCGACTTATTGCACGCCACCGTTCCGCAAGTTCGACGACACCACAGCCACAGAGTCTTGGGCATTTCTCTACGTGCCTTACGCAAATTCCGACCATGCGTGGGAACGCGTGTGTAAACGCACGCCGCGCTGTGTGGATTGGAAACCAGACGACGTACGCGGACTTGTGCCCGATGACAAATTCGCCCGCACCGTCGAGATCATCGGCAAGATTAGCTACGCGGAGTTAATGCGTTTCCGTATCGGACTGGATGGGGTCAAGAACCGTGCGCCCAGCGCAGGTGACAGCGCCGTGGCACTCGTCGTTGAATCGGAGAAAAACTCCCTGCTCGCGACGGATGGATTTCATCGCACGCAACTTGATACGGCGCACAAGGCAGGAGCGAAGACGGGATTGATCTACGTCGGCAGCGCGGAGAGTTGTCGCGAAATCTGTGAGTTCGCCGCGAAGTGGAATCCTGATTGCATCACCGTTCTCGTGCCCGTGCCACAGACGGATTTACTGCTCAATGGCGTGATGCGCGTCGGTTTGAAAATGCTGCTCAACACGCTCTCAACTTGCACGATGGTGCGGCTCGGTCGCGTGATGGGCAATTACATGATCTGGGTCGTGCCAAGCAATCTGAAGCTGATTGATCGCGCGACTCGCTACATTCAAAAACTCACCAGCCTTGATTATGTCGCTGCGAATCGCCTGCTCTTTGAGGTGTTTGAATACGTCGAGCCGCGCATGAAAGCAGATCAGGCGTATCCGCCTGTGGTCGGCGTGAGCGTGATGCGTCATCGCCACGGCTTGAGCAGTGAGGAAGCCGAGAAGCGGTTGATGGCGGAGTTGAAATGAATTTCCCCGCTTGCTTTGGTGCGGCACTTTAGCGAACAGTGAAGTGTGATTCGACGCAGGCAAATCCAAAAATTCGCTGACGAAGTTGTGCAACGATTCCGCCCGCACAAGATTGTCTTGTTCGGTTCTTACGCCTACGGCAAACCCACGACAGATTCCGATGTGGATTTGCTGGTGATCATGGATCGCACCCGTTATCGCGGCGAACGGATGTCCGTCCGTATCCGACATGCGGTGCCGCGCGACTTTCCGATGGATTTGCTTGTGCGAACTCCTGCCGAAGTCGGCAAGCATCTCCGGTGGGGAGATTGTTTCATGAAGGAAGTCATTGAGAAGGGCGAAGTGCTTTATGAAACCGGACACGCTTGAGTGGGTGAAAAAGTAGCGCGTCACATCAGCTTCTTCGCAATCTCTTCATCTAAAATTTCGCGGACGGTGAGCGGGATGATGATGCGGTGTTCCTCACGGAAGAAACGGTCAATTTCGCGCAACGCATCGCTCGTGTAGTCGAAAGAAATGAAAAATCCTTTTTCGCATTTCGCCCGGCGCATCGCAGTTTCAAAGGCGTCAATGTCCGGTCGGCCCGCCTTATCCTTCTGCTTCACCTGCATTGGATAAAAGCGTTCTTCCAGCGGCAGTTCATCCGCTCCGGCTTCGCGGACGTTATCCAAAGCCGAGACGGGGAAGATGCGTCCATCAATTCCTTTGTCGCCAACCTGCGTCTTATTCTTGATGCCGCCGAGTGCGACGACCGCCCAGTTTTCAAATTCAAACGGCGGATACTTTCGCAATTCTTCTTCGGTCTTGGGCAGGTCACGGACAATGAAGCCGCGTCCGATAGCCCAAAGGTCTTCATTTTCGGATAATGCACAATCTTTCCGCAAACGCTTCGCCATGACGCGGCAGGCGGTGGGCGAAATATCAATGCCGATCCATTGGCGTTTAAGTCTTTGCGCGGCAACGAGCGCGGTGCCACAACCGCAAAACGCATCCAGCACGATGTCGTTTTCCTTGCTGCTTGCGCGGATGATCCGGTCCAACAACGCGAGTGGTTTTTGCGTGGGATAACCGAGTCGCTCTTTCGCTTGGGAATTGATTGGAGGGATGTCCGTCCACACGCTGTCAATCGGGCGTCCTTCTTGTTCGTCGAGGTAGCGCTTCATTCGCGGCACAGCACCGGGGCTGGGTTGAACGACCAGGCCATTTTCGTAAGCTTCTTGCATCCGTTCTTTCGTCCATCGCCAGACGCGCTTCACCCCTAAGAATTCATAGGTCAAGTTTGGGCGGTTGGGATTCGGATTGGTCAAATTATCCAACTGATAAAGCCGCCCATCCGGGTCGCGGTGCGAATACTTGCCAGCGGTTTTCTCGTCGAGATTATCGTGGTCGTAAGGATTGTAAGGCCGGTTGAATGTGAGTTCGCCGCCGCCACCGTAATAAAAAATCGTGTCGTGGTTGTTTGGAAATCCATTAAAGGCCAGTCCCTTTGCCAGCGTGCGATGCCAGATGATTTCGCATTGAAAATTGTTTTCGCTGAAAATCTGATCGAGCATCACCTTCACGTAATGCGAGGCGTGCCAGTCGCAGTGATAATAAAAGCTGCCGGTCTTTTTGAGAACGCGCGACAATTCCACGCAGCGCGGGCGCATGTAATCAATGTAGGCGCGGGTGGATTCGTGGCGGTCGGCAAAGGCGCGCTTTTCTTTTGTCTCGCCCCAGAAGACTTCGTAGTTACGGTTGGAATTGAACGGCGGATCAATGTATATGAGATCAACGCAGGCGTCGGATAGTTTCTTGAGTTGTTCCAGATTGTCGCCGCAATAAATAATGCGGGTATCGAGAAGTGCGGAAGACTTCAAACGAGCAGTCGGAGAAGGAGATTTTGTTTTTGATTTCGTGCTGGGCTTCTTTGCCATGCACAGGAGGCTACGGAAACGATCGCATCGGGTCAACGAACCGCTTGAGTTATTGCGTCAGTTATTTCAAAAACTCCACCTTTGCGCTCAACTCCGGCGTGAGGAACTTGTCCGGGTTGCGGACCTGCACCTTGATCTGCAACGTGCCTTTGGCTCGATTGGCTTCCGGTGCGATCTCCGCCACGTAGCCTTCATATACTTTGTCGAGGTAGGCTTCGGGACTGACGCGGCAATTCTGTTTGAGAAAAATCTTTGAGAGATCGGCTTCGTTCAAATCAATCTCTACTTGCAAGTCCTGTAGATCCGCCACGGCGATCAATGCCGTGCTTGGGCCGCGTGTGCCGCCGAAACTTTGCGGCGCAACGAGTTCATTCGGATCAACAAGCTTCTCCAACACCACGCCATTGATCGGCGAGCGGATCGTACACCAATCGAGATAAGCCTGAGTCACGTCACGGGCGCCTTGAGCTTCCTTGAGCGTGGCGCGCGCTGATTCGACTGCGATACGTGCATTGTCCAAAGCCTCTTTTGACGCGATGTCCGACTTGTTGAGCTGGCTGATACGCTCAAAATCCAATCCCGCCTTGCTCAATGACGCCGTCGCATTTGCGAGCGCACCTTCTGCCTGTCTCAAACGCGCTTTGTATTCAGCATCATCCAACAACACGACCACTTGACCATTGGTCACCACATCGCCCTTCTTTACTCCGATCCAAGTCACCACGCCCATGAAACGCGGGCTGAGTTCGATACGTTCGCGATTGATGATGTAACCGCTGACCGTCAGCACCGAATCTTTCGCCGACGCGGGCGCCGCATTGGTGTCTAGCGCAACAGAAACAGTCGCTGCCGCAGACGTGGAAGTCGTCGACGACTTTGCGCCTGATTTCACCATGCGCGTCTCTGTTCCCTCTTTCGGACGTGCCATGTAGATCGCCCCCAACGTGACCAAGACGACCACGATAACGATTGTCCAGATGACGCCCGTTGGACGTTGCTTTTGTCCGCGTTCGATCTGCAATGATTTCAATTTGTCTGCATTCATGAAATTCTTACCCGGCAGGTTAACAAAAACCTGCCGCTGCGCCAATCTCCGTGTTTTACATGCTGCGGAATTACCAAGGGTGGTTTGTAACTCGCGCGCTTTTGTGACAGTTGAACGTCTCGGTATCAGGATGATCCTAACACCCGCGATATCTCCCCGCTGTTTGACATACTTTGCTGCAAAAGTTCGCGCGCAGAATTTGTGAGCGACGTTTCTGGCTGTATGTCGGACAAATCGCGCGAACGGATTAGGGAGCGAACCGTATCTGTGAGGCGAAGCCATTCGACGAGCGGGACGCGGCCTTGATAACCAGTCTGGAAACAAGCGGGACATTTCGCGCCGCGACACTCATTGCAGAGTTTGCGAACGAGTCGTTGGTTCAACACCAGTTCCACGGCACTCGCCACAGCGGAAACATCCGCGCACATCACGAGCAATCGTTCCAACACGCCGCGACACGATCCCGCGTGCAGCGTGGAGATGACGAGATGGCCGGTGAGTCCGGCGCGC
This sequence comes from Verrucomicrobiota bacterium, assembly GCA_031384405.1. GTDB lineage: Bacteria > Verrucomicrobiota > Verrucomicrobiia > Limisphaerales > JADLHS01 > JADLHS01. Next base: position 11,974 of record JANNAO010000450.1, read on the forward strand.
ACGGCGAGGTTGGCGGTTTCTTCATCGCGAATCTCACCGATGATGATTGCTTGAGGGTCTTGGCGAAGCAGATGGCGCGCGGCTTTAGCGAAGTCGAGTCCGATGGCGTCGTTAATCTCGGTCTGCATGATGCCGGGCACAACTTGTTCGACCGGGTCTTCGATGGTGATGATGTGG
>JANNAO010000462.1:0-10598 GCA_031384405.1 Verrucomicrobiota bacterium
GATGTCTGTCGCGGGTGCCACGTCGTCGCATCTGGTCAATGGCGGCGTTGTGGGCGAGGCGGAGCAGGAAGGCGCGTTCATCACGGGCTGTTGTGAGCAAGTTAGGCTGGCGGGCGAGCTTGATGAAGATTTCCTGAAGCACATCGCGCGTGTCATTTTCGTCGCGGGTTAAATTCAAAAGAAAGGCGAACAACGCCTGAGCGTGTTCGTCGTAGAGCCTTTCGAGAGTGGGCGGCATCTGAATTCTTTCCAACATGACGCGCGCCGGGAGGAGATTTGTCTAGCGGGAAAGACGGGGAGAGTGTGTTTGATATTTGGCGCACCATGAATCCTCCTCGTCCTCGTCGTCGTCCTCGTCGTCGAATTACAACCAACCAAATCGAGGACGAGGACGAGAACGACGACGAGGACGACGGGAACAGTGAGCAGGTTCTACGGCGCGAGGGCGGCGCGGTAGAAGCGGAGCGGGGCATTCGTGGTGGTGACGGTGATGTTGCCCAGAGCGCCAGGCATCGTGACGTTGGTGAGCGAACTCCAGTTCACCAGGTTGGTCGAGTGCTCGATGCGGAGTCGCTGGTTTATGTTGCCGCCGAGTCGAAGTGTGAGTTGACCGTTGGTGATGCCGCCCAAATGCGTGAGCGTCGGTTTTTCCGAGAGGCGACGGTTGAGCGAGATCATCACGGCGTCTGCGCTCGTGTTTTGTAAGGCTGGAACGCCGAGGTTTGAAAGTTGCACGACGCGTTGACGTCCGGGTGCGAGCAAGACATCGCCGAGTTTGATCCATCGTGTGTTGGACGCGAGCGTTTGATTGACGTAGTTGGTGGTGACATTTCCGTAGGCGTCAAAGCAGGCGAAGGGCGCGTTGGTGGCGCGATTCCCACTCACGACGGTGAACGCATAAACCTCGTAGATGCCGTTGGTGGGGACGTTGAGATAATAGTCAATCGTGGCGAGCGGGCCGGGTGCTGCGAAGATGGAATTGCCAGTGTAACCCAGGTTGGCACTCGTGGTCCATGTGCCCGAGCGCACGGCGTCGGCGGTATTTGAGATGACGGTGAGGTGGCGATGGTCGCGCCAGTCCGCTGGAAGATAACTGGGTGAGGCTTTCGCAGCGTAGCGGTTGGTGTAGAGATTCGGGTAGTGATTCGAGAGGGTCAGGTCGTTGTGATACCAGACGGCTTGTCCGCCAAAGCCGCCACTGCGCGCCACGTCTATGTATTTCACGAGGTTGGTATGTGCGATCCAGACATTGTTCGGGCGCAGCGCAAACGCGGGGCTGATCTTGGAGACGTGATTGGAAACTTGCGTGGACACGTAGTGAAGGTTGTTGCTGAACGAGGTGGAGGTGGAGACGTAGCACTGGAGTTCGAGGGCGTCCACCTTGCCATTGGTGAGCCACCAGACCCAGTCCTGACAGGTGGCATTGTAGGAACTGTAGGCACTGGCACTGTAAGCACTCGGCGCATTGACCACGATGAAACGCGGATACAACGCCTTCACCGCGTCATACGCTGCGGCGTGAAACAGATTCAACTTATCCGCGCGCCAACGCATCCAGCCTGCATTGCTCGTGTTCGATGGAGGTTGATTGCCGCCGTTCTCCGCCGCGTAGAGCGAACGTGAATAAGGATCGTAACCATACGCGAGGCTCGAAAGCCGGATGCGATCCAACTCTACGCCGTCGAGGTCGTAATTGGAAACAAGTTCCTTGGTCATGTTGATGAGGAACTGCTGCACGTCGGGACGCGTGTGCGCCATCCAATAAAAATTGCTGCCATCCAGTTCTGTTCCGTCCTGCTGCTGCGCGGGCCAGTCGGGATGCGTGTCAAAAATTTTTCCCTTGCCGCTCGTGCCGGACAGATAACCCGTCCAACCGCCGACGAATCCATATTCCATCCACGCGACCACATGTATCCCGACGCGATGCCCCTCGGCGACAGCTTCTGCAATGATGTCGCGCGGCGCGTAGGCCGGATATCCCACCACGCCGGTTTCGTTGGAGAACGTCTGACTGCGCCAGAGTGGATAGCCACGGCTCCAAGCGTTGATATAAACAACGTTGAAATTGTTGGACGCCGCAAGACTGATGGCCGCTGCGAGCATGTCTTTGGTGCCAAGCGAATCGTGCGCAAGCCAAGTGGAGCGGACTTCTCCCGCGCGACTCGTCACGACGAACAACAACGCGATCAGGGGACAAAAAAATTGAGCGAACCAAGTTTGCATCTGATTGGACAGAACTATTGAGGTGCAGGAAACCCCTGTCAAACATGGCTTCTGACACGGACATGTGGGCGAGAAGTGTTTCGCGCGTGCTAAATCGCACCCGCACAATAGTCGGCGTATCTTGACACTGCCCCTGGAGCGCGGGTCGGTCCCCCGCCCGCAGCGCATCCGCATTTCTGATGACCGTGTTATTGCCAAGGTGCGCTCTCCATCCACGCGCTGCGACCGGAGACCGGTCGCGCTCCGGGGGCAAGATGCACCCGGCAACAGTCGGCAATTGTGAATTGGATTTACCCCGGCGTTTGATTTGTGACATCATCCGCGATTCGCATCGTATGAAATGGTCGGTCGTTATCCATTCTCCGATGCACCCGAAATTCGATGAGATGGTCGAAAAGCATGTCAGACACAAAAAACAATCCAGCCAAGAGCGGCGTCAGCTCAGCGCACAAGACCCTTTCTGGAATCGTCCCGCCCATGATCACGCCGTTGCGAGATCGGGATGAATTGGACATCGCTGGAATGGAGCGGCTCGTAGAACGCATCCTCGGCGGCGGCGTGCATGGATTGTTCATCCTCGGCACGAGCGGTGAAGGGCCGGGGTTAAGTTATCGGTTGCGTCGCGAAGTGATCCAACACGTCTGCAAACAAGTGCGCGGCAGAGTGCCGGTGCTGGTCGGCATCACGGATACGGCGTTCACGGAGTCCATTACCATCGCGCGATTCGCAGCGGATGCCGGCGCGCAGGCGGTGGTTTCTGCCGGGCCATATTATCTGCCAGTCGCGCAGCCGGAACTCTTGGACTATGTGAATCGCCTCACGCAAGATCAGCCGTTGCCGTTGTTCATCTACAACATGCCGCAACTCACCAAGGTCCACTTCGAGCCGGAGACGCTGCGCCAGCTTTCGCACTTGGAAAAGATTGTCGGTCTCAAGGATAGTTCGGCGGACCTCGCGTACTTCGATAAACTCGTCGCTTTGAAAAAACTTCGCCCGGATTGGTCTGTGCTCGTCGGCCCGGAACATTTGCTCGCGGAAACGATGCGGCGCGGTGGCGATGGCGGCGTGAATGGGGGAGCCAATTTTTACCCGCAACTGTTTGTGGAATTGTTTGACGCCATGAAGTCGGGTGATTTGGATCGTGCGTCTGCGCTTCAGGAGAAGCTTCTTCAACTCGGCAATATCTACTCCGTGGGCCAGCACGCGTCGGCTGTCATCAAAGGCATGAAGTGCGCGTGTTCGTTGCTTGGCATCTGCGATGATCTGATGGCTGAACCGTTCGAGAGGTTTAACGCGCCGGAGCGGGAAAAAATCCGCGCCGTGTTGGAATCACTTGAGTTGTTGCCTGCGGGAAAGAACGAGAACGTTTGAAGTGGGATTGCCGTCAGCGCATTGCTTTGAGCAAAGTGGCGACGCGTTTCGCATCCACTGGGTTCGCCAGCTTGCCATCCTTCTTCAACGATGATCCCACGATGACGCCGTCTGCGAAGCGCAGATAGTCTTTCACGTTCGTCGCGTTCACGCCGCTGCCAAGCAACAGTTTCGTTTTCGGACACGCGCGCCGCACGCGTTCCACATCCGCCATGTCTGCGGCTTGACCCGTTCCAACTCCAGAGATGATGAGCGCATCCGCCAATCCGCGTTCCACCGTGTCGTGCGCGCTGTCTTCGATGCTCCAATTACCTAGCGGCACGGCGTGCTTCACATGGACGTCGGCAAAAATTTGCGCGTTTGGTTGGATGCGTTCGCGATAACGCACGGTGTTGAAAGCGTCGCCTTCAATCAACCCCTGATCGGTGAGCATCGCGCCGGTGTGGATGTTGACGCGGATGAAATCGCCATCGCACGCCGCGCACAGAGCAAGCGCGGCGCACGCATCGTTGCGAAGCACATTGAACCCGATGGGCAACGTCACCGCTGCACGAATCGCGCAGCCCGCCGCCGTCATCGCCGCGATGGTTTCCGGGCCGACAGAAGTTTTGGTGAACGGCACGTCACCAAAGTTTTCGATGAAGATGGCGTGCGCGCCGCCGCGTTCGTACGCGACAGCATCTGCGACGGCGAACTGGATCAGTGATTTGAGATCGCCGCCCCAGCGCGGGGATCCGGGCAACGGACGCAGATGAACGACACCGATCAGAGATTTGGGGGCGAGAGAGAATTGAGATTTCATAGGGTGGAATTGTTTCACGCTGCCGTTTGTTCTTCGCGCAGTTTCTTCAACGCTGCTAATGCCGCCTCGCTCTCCGCCGCTTTCTTGCTTTTGCCAGAGCCAGTGGCCAGCTCAACTCCTGCATGATGGACGGTGCATTCAAACATCCGATCATGATCCGGGCCGGTGGCTGAGATGACGTGATACTTCGGCGCAACGGGCGACTTGGCTTGCAACAATTCCTGCAACTCGCCTTTGGGATTGTCCAGTTCGGGCAGTGCGCTCACTTCGCCAAAGCTCGCGCTGAATTCGCGCAGGATGAATTCGCATGCGGCATCGTAGCCACCATCGAGAAAGATCGCGCCAACCACAGACTCGTAAGCATCCGCAAGAGCGGAGGAACGATCGCGACCACCGTGGGATTCTTCGCCACGACTCAATATAAGCTGCTGCCCCAACGCCAGTGCGCGCCCTCGCACGGCGAGCGAGCGGCGGTTCACCATTTTGGCGCGCGCCTTGGTGAGCGGACCTTCGCTGAAGCCGGGAAATTTTTCGTAAAGCTCGCGGGTGAGCGCGAGTTGAAGAACTGCGTCGCCGAGAAACTCGAGCCGCTGATTATGCTGCACGGGCGCGCCGAGTTCATGCGCCACGGACGGATGCGTCACCGCGAGGAGCAACAGGGTCTCGTCGCGAAATGCGTAACCCAGTCGGTCTTGGAGAACGGCGAGATCAGGCACGGCTAAAGTTTAAGCGACGGTTGCGGGTTCAGCGGTGGCGACAGCACTGTCGCCAGCAGCGATGGTTTCATCCGCTGGCGCGGTGACGACTTCAGGTTGATTTAAGGGTGCTGAACCTTCCAATTGCGGCGCGCTGAAACCGTGTTCCAACAGATGCGCGACGTCGCGTTGCACCTGTTCAAGCTGGTTCAGATGCAGATCAGGATCGGTGATCGTGAATACATCGCCCGTCTTGGCTTGCTCGTAGATGAACGTGCGTTTGCCATCGCGGATGATCTGTTCCTTCACTTTGAGGATGCGCTTGCGTTCGAGCATCACCGCCAGAATGAAGCCCGCCGGGATGTAACGCGGATCATTCTGCTCAATGAGTTTTTTGAGCAATGTCTCTGCGGTTTCCTTCTGGATCGCGTCCACCGCTGGCGTTGGAGCTTCGTATGTGCCCTGCCAGCGAGAAATCAGCCCCTTGGTATTCGCGTTGTCAGCGGTTTGCTTTTGCGAGCAAGGCTCGCACACGTCCGAGCGAAGCAGATCAGGCGAGCCGTCCAGCAGCAGTGTGTGATAAACCTGCCTGTCCGTGAAAGGCTGCTGACACGCTTCGCAAGCGTGCCCACGGGATTGAATGTTCCACTCGTTCATGAAATACAACGTATCGCTGGTTGTGCGGATTATTTGCTTGAGCAACTCCAAGTTCAACATCTATTCCGACGTGTTATTGAAGCTCACTTCAACCACGCCGCCACGGATTCGCCCGCCCAGATGTCTTTGACTGGCTGACGCGCCCGCACCACTGCGGATTTCTTTCCGCTGACCAACACCTCCGCTGCCAGCGAACGAGTGTTGTAGCTCGACGCCATCACGAAGCCATACGCGCCTGCGCTCAAGAGCGCCAGATGATCGCCCTCGCCGACTTTTGGCAACTCGCGGTCTTTGCAGAAGTAATCGCCGGACTCACACACTGGCCCAACGACGTCGGAGGAAATTGTCGCGCCACCATTCTTCGTGAGCGGAACGATTTCGTGATACGCGTCGTAGAACGCCGGGCGGATGAGATCGTTCATCGCGCCGTCCACGATGACGAAATTCTTTTTGCCCGTGCGCTTCACATATTCGACGCGTGTGACGAGGATGCCGGAGTTGCCGGAGATATAACGCCCCGGCTCCATCAGAATACGAAGGCCAAGATTCTTGAGCAGTGGCAATAACCGCGCCGCGTATTTCTGCGGCGTAAGGATATTTTTGCCTTCCTTGCTCCACCAAGCCGCGTTACCGCTGGCGAGCGCGTCCTGATAAACAATGCCCACGCCTCCGCCGATGCTGAAGAACTCGATGCCGTGCTTGGCCTTCAACGCTTCGACGACTGGGACGACTTTCTTCACTGCCGCCTCGAACGGTTTCACGTCCGTGAGCTGCGAGCCGATGTGCATCTGCAATCCGCGCAGGCGCAGATTTTTCATCTTCGACGCGCGTGCATACACTCCCGCGATCTCCTCGAATGCGATACCGAATTTATTTGCGTAGGTGCCGGTGGTGATCTTGGCGTGTGTCTTGGCGTCCACGTTGGGATTCAATCGCACGGCCACAGGCGCAACTTTCTTCAAGCGTGCAGCCACCTTGTTGATGCGCTGCAACTCCGGTTCGCTCTCGGCATTGAAGGAATAAACTCCCTTCTTGAGCGCGAATTCGATTTCCGCTTCCGTCTTACCCACGCCCGCGAAGACGCACTTGCGCGCATCGCCGCCCGCCGCGATGACGCGTTGCAGTTCGCCGCTGCTGACGATGTCGAATCCGCCGCCGAGATTGGCGATGGTGCGGAGGACGGACATGTTGGAATTGGATTTCATGGCGAAGCACACGAGGTGATCCACCGGCGACATGGCGCGATCCAGTTCCAGAAACCGCCGGGTCAGCGTGGCCTGGGAGTACACGTAAAGCGGCGTGCCGTGTTTCTTCGCGAGCGACTCGACCGAGACGCCTTCGCATTGGAGTTTGTTTCCGACATAACGAAAATCATGCATGGGGCGGGAGTTTAGATTGCGCGAAGCAAAGAGCAAGATCGTGAAGGCGAAATCAAATAGGATTATCGGCAACTCCGCCGGTCACTAGTACCGGCTGTTGTAGAAATGACAAAAACAGCGCGCAAACAAAGCGCAGAAATTGACACAGCAGCATCGTCCGTGATAGCGTCTCGCCAATCCGTTGAGTCGTAAAACCATGATCTCAATCCTGAACCAACATGTTCTCGTGTTGAACCGGCTGTGGCAGGCGGTGAACGTTTGCACAGCGCGTCGCGCTCTCACTTTGCTCTTCCAAGGTCAGGCGCAGGTCGTCCTCGATCACGCAGACGGTTCATTCCAAACCTACAACTTCTCCGCGTGGCATGATTTCTCCCAGCAATCGCCTCATCCGGAATCCGTCCACACCATCTCCTTTCGCATCCGGTTGCCGCGCGTGATCCTGTTGCTCGCGTACGATCACATGCCGAAGAAGGAAGTGAAGTTCACGCGCCATAACATCTTCGAGCGTGACCGCAACACATGCCAATACTGCGGGCATCTGTTTGATCGGAAGGACTTGAACTTGGATCACGTCATCCCACGAGATCGCGGTGGCCCGACGACTTGGGAAAATATTGTCTGTTCCTGCATCCCGTGTAATACGCGCAAGGCGAACCGCACGCCGCAGGAAGCAGGGTTGCATCTGGTGAAGAAACCCAAGCGACCCAAGTGGCGTCCGTTCGTACAGATCAACTTCAGTCTGAACCAGCACGACAGTTGGAAACACTTCATTGACCTCGCGTATTGGAACGTGGAACTCGGCGAAGACGTCGGATAGCCGTCGAGCGAGCTGCGCTTAGGACGCCGAAAAACAATAAGGCCAAGACAGAATGTCTTGGCCTTATTGTTTAGATCGGGAGTATCAGCGTGTGACGCGGCGGCGAATCAGTAGGCCAGCTCCGCAGAGAGTCAGCGCAAGGATGGTCGGCTCAGGAACGATGACTGTGATACCAACGCTGCCTTGGATATCCTTTTTTCGGATGGTCGCCGTGGTTCCAAATTCACTCAAAGCGTTCAACTCATTATCAAAAGTGAACCGCACCTCGGTAGCTCCAAAATTGTATGGAACACCCGCCAACGTGAGGGCGTTGTTCAGATCAATGTTGATACTGCCGCCCCAAAGATTGCCGAAGCCGGGATTTATGGGGAGAAAGAATGTACCGCTGGCATTTGGGGTGAAAGGCATTGTTCCGTTGACATTCACCGGTGCTCCCAGCGTGACGCCGTCAACGGCGATGATGTTCACGTACCAATTGGCCGTCACGTCAACAACCGTACCGAAACCGCCAGAGCCAATGAGCGAATAGTCGCCCAGTTCCCAGAAATTGATCACTGGAATGGCACTGAGCGGATTTGCCAGAAGGGTGAGGGACAATTGTCCATCGGTGTTATCATTTCCTCCAAAACCTGTGGCAAATGCGCCAAAGCCTTGAGGATTGAAATCAATCGTGTTACCTGCGACGACAGGGTAGTGATAAAGGGCGTTTGTTTCACTGACGGTGGATTCCGAAACGCCAAGGAAATTAACATTTGCACCTGCAAAGTTGCCGTAATTCGTGAAATAGAACGCCTGCGAGGATGTCGTTGTCATCACAACGGCACCCAACAAACCAAAGGAAAGACTGCGGATTCTGATCAAAGTTTTTTTCATACGACGTGATAATTAAGATTCTGAACGACTCGCACCGGGTTTAATCTGTGACTGTTTTACCATCCCACTCAATTCAAGCAAGCATTTTGTATCGAAAAGTTGTAAATGTTATTAACATTTTTTGGACAAGCAGCGGGCAAGCTTGGGGTTACCTGTCCGGCCTGAAAGTTCGTAGAGCTTAGTTCTTGACCGCGCCAGTAGATTTGGTTGCATTGCACTCTAATGAAAAAAGGATTTTTTCTCTTGTTGGCTGGTGCGGCGATCTGCCTCACCGGATGTGTTGGCACTGTCACTGAACAAAAGGCGGGCGGCGTGCCCGTGTTCCGCGACCGTATCGAAGGCCGTTATGAGCGTCCGATTGCCCAGGTGTTCGATGCCGCAAAGCGCGCGCTGAACGCGTTCGGCAACATGACTTCTGAAGGTTCGTTGCACACAAGCTCAAATCAGGTTCGCACCCTCCAGGGTTACGTGAATCAGAACACCGTCTATATGCGCGTCGAATCGGTCACGCCCTCCATCACATCCGTGATCGTGCAAGTCCGCTCCAAGTGGGGCGGCACGGATATCCAGACCGCGCACGACCTCGAGAAGCGGGTCGCGCTGGAATTGTCGAACTAATATCAGGCAACAAAACTTGAAGGCCGGGCGACATCGCCCGGCCTTTTTCTTTGTTCCAGAGAAATTATTAGCGAACGCTCGCCCTACGGCTTGCGGTCGCGCTTGTCGTCGAGGTTGGCGGCCAGTTGCTCCGTGCTCACGGAACTTTCCACGCCGCCCTTTGGGATCTCAACCTTCGCCGTCCAAAGGATCGCGTTGAGCACGAGCTTGCGGAAATTGTCATCGCCCCAATTCTTGTGGTGATGCCCGCCAGTGAAGCCAAACCCCCGTCCGCCATCCGCGCGCTCCGATGCCCATGCTACGTGCGCAGGTTCTCCCTTCGCCACCATCTGTCGCACCGTCGGGTTGCCCGAATGTGGGCCGTCGTTGCGATTCGTGGTGCTGCTCGGTGGAACGTCCGTCAGGATGGGCGTCACGCCTTTCATTCCGTCGCGGAAGCGCATGTTGAAATACCATTCGTCATTACACTGAAACGGTTTCACGCCATTCGCGATGGGATGTTGCGGAAAAGTTTTGAACTCCGCCGTCCAATGCGGATTCACTGACCAGTTGATCTCAAATGCACCGCCGATCCAGTCGAGAAATTCCTTCTGCCCCTTCGCAATCGTCGGTTCGACGCCGTAGTGCAAGCACGCGAGGCCGACGCCTTTGTCCATGAGCGCGCCGATGGTTTTCAATCTGTCTTGTTGCAACAGCGGATGTCCGCCACCGCCATCGCAGTAAAACACGATGGTCGCTGCGCCTTCAAACGCCGTGTCGTCCGTAGGCCAGCCGTTGGAATAAACGACTGACGTGACTCCGGGGACTTTGTCGAGGCAGGCCTTCAGCAACAAACTCCCGGCGCGATGCTCGTGATCGCCAGACGCGTGGCTGGGTTTGCCAGCGACGAAAATAATTTTCTTATCGGCAGCAGACGTGGTGAGTGATAGTCCGAGGGCAAGCATGAGCAAAAAGTTTTTCATTCGGTTCGTAGTGTTGTTGGCCAAGGCTACGACGGCGAGCGAGCGAGGCCAATTCAATTTCCATCCGGACCGAACCCCAATTATGAACCGCTAATCAACGCTAATCTGCGCTGATAAGAAAAGATTCTAGAACGGTTGCCAAAAAGAATTTCCGGCTGAAAGCAACCCACCCCTAGCCCCTCCCAGGAGGGGAACTATTAT
>JANNAO010000493.1:0-26691 GCA_031384405.1 Verrucomicrobiota bacterium
ACCAACGGCCAATACTATTGGCTGGCGATCTGGTCGGATGATCCTGCGTCTCGCGCCTATTATTCAGCCGGAACCGCCCAGCTACAATGGGTGGAGTATGCTTACGGGGCATGGCCTGATCCGATCTCAGCCCCAAACACCGCGAGTCTTAACTACAACATCTATGCTTCCGGCACTGTGATCCCGAAGACGTTGACCGTGACAGGCATCACCGCCAGCAACAAAGTTTATGACAGCGCGCTGACGGCGACGCTCAACACGGTGGGCGCGACATTGGTGGGCGTAACAGGCGGCGATGTGGTGACGCTGAACACCGGCAGTGCATCAGGCAATTTCAACACCCCGACTGTGGGCAACGGGAAACTTGTCCAGATCAGTGGTCTTACAATCAGCGGCGCACATGCCACCAATTATACGTTGGTGCAACCGACGGCGACGGCAAACATCACGTTGAAGTCGGTGACGCCACAAATCGTCGCCAACAACAAGGTCTATGACGGCGGCATTGCGGCAACTTTGACCAATCAGTCAGTGACAGGAACGCTCGGCGCGGACGTGGTGACATTGAATGTGGGCGCGGCGAGTTTTGACACCAAGGATGTCAGCACAAACAAAACCGTGACGGCGACGAATCTTAACCTGAGTGGTGCGGCTGGCGGGAATTACGTGCTCGCATCCACGAGCGCGACGAATCTGGCCGACATCACGCCGCTTGGGATCAGCGGCGACTTCACGGTTGCGGCCAAACCTTACGATGCCAACACCACAGCCACCGTGCTGACGCGCACGTTGAGCGGGGTGTTGTCGGGAGATACAAACGACGTGAGTCTCGTCGGCGGCACGGCGAACTTCGCGGACGCGAACGTCGGGACGAACAAGACGGTTACGCTGACTGGCGCAACCTTGCTCGGTAGCGCGGCTGGCAATTACAACCTGACTTCCGTGAATACGGCGACAGCGGCGATCACAGCAGTCAATCTTCTCGTCACTGCGGACAACAAGGGCAGGGCGTACGGATTGACCAATCCGATATTGACCGCGAGTTACACCGGTTTTGCAGGCGTGGAAACGCTTGCGACCAGCGGTGTGACGGGGAGTCCGGATTTGAGCACAGTTGCGACGAACACCAGTCCGGCGGGTAATTATCCGATCACCGCTGCGCTCGGCTCGCTGAGCGCCACCAATTACAGTTTCAGTTTCGCGGAGGGCGTGCTGACTGTCGCCGCGCCTGGCAACGTGGTCATCACTTCCGTCACGCGGCTGACGAATAACATCACTCAGTTCAGCGGCATCGGAGACGCGGGCGTCATCTACACGATCCAGACTTCCACCAACTTGACCAGTTGGCAGCCCATCGGCAATGCGATGGCGGGCACGAACGGTGTTTTCGTATTTGAAGACACCAACACGGCCTACCTGAACCGTTGCTTCTATCGGGTGGCACTGCCGTAGTCGCGCTGCACCACATTTCCCAGAAGCGGCGGCGGCATGTTTCGACCTTCCGATTTCGGATTGAGTCGCACTGCACAAGGAGCGAAGGCTTTGACAGGATCGAACAAGAACTATGAAACAACAATCACGTTGGCTTAGAGACTGTCTCTCGGCTGTTTTGATCAGCGTCACACTCGCGGCCAATGTTGCCGTCGCTGCAACCGTGGATTTAACCCAGCATCGCGCAGACTCCGGCATCAATGTGATTTCGCCCGACTCAAGCGCGTTGCAGATTCGCTGGCCGATTTCATCCGACGTGACAGGAGAAGTGATCTTGGATTTGGCTTCCGATAAACCACTGTTCCGGTCCATCGGATATTCCAAGGGCAAGCGACCTGTGCAGATGATCGCCTCGGGGCTTGATCCCGTCACGACGTTGACCATCGGCGAGCGCGACAAAGACAAAGCCGTCAAAGGATTTCGCGGCATGGTCTTTTTTGAGAATCCGCGCGAGCGACCGCATCACACTTTCGCCGTCAACCTCGTCAAGAACCGCGTTCGAGTTGTGAGCGAAGGTTCACGCACCACCATCATCATCGGCGAGGCTTCAGCAGGATCATTCAAAGGAGATTACCGGCTCACATTCTTTCGCAACAGCCCGCTCATCCTCGCCGAGACCGTCGTGACGACGGATGAAACCTTACGCGCCATCCTTTACGACACCGGTTTGAGCAGCACGTCACCGGACTGGGCTTCGATGGTCTGGAACGATCCGCTCGGTTCGCTGAAAAAAACTCCCGTCAACGCAAACGATCCAGCCACACCGCTCGCGGTGAAAGGCCGCGCACTCGCAGCCGAGGGCAAAGTCGGCTCGCTCGCCATCTTCCCCGCGCCGCATCAATATTTCTATACGCTCGATTTCGCGAACAACTACGGCTTCGCGTGGTGTGGCCGGGGTTACAGCAAGATGCCCGCAGGCTTCGGCTTCGGCATCCGCCAGCCGCCGGAGGGCGACAAACGTTGGGTGCCGTGGTTCGATGCGCCCGCAGGCACGGAGCAACATCTCGCGGTGTTTTATTTCGTGAGTCCGACCAACGCCGATGCCGCGCTGAAAACCATCGCCAGTTACACGCACGAGGATCGCTTCGCGGAATTGCCCGGCTACAAAACATTCACCAGCCATTATCACGTCGAACACACGTTGGATTTTCTGCGTCGGCAGAAGGAACAACAGACCAACGGAGTGCCGCGCGGCCTTGAGACGCCGGGCTTCGTCACCAAGTTCAAGGAGACAGGAGTTCAGATTGTTCACCTCGCGGAGTTCCATCAGGGCTGGACGCCGGGCCAGAAGACCAAGGATCGCCTGCCGATGCTCAAAACCATGCACGAGGAATGCGCGCGGCTCTCGGATAAAAACTTCCTGCTCCTGCCCGGCGAAGAGCCGAACGTCCATCTCGGTGGTCATTGGATAAGTTTTTTTCCAAAACCAATCTATTGGATTCTCAACCGCGCGAAAGACGAGCCGTTCTCGGAAGAGTTGCCCGGCTTCGGCACGGTGTATCACGTCGGCAATGCGAACGATGTCCTCGCGCTCATGGAAAAAGAGAACGGCCTCATGTGGACGGCTCACCCGCGCATCAAAGCCTCGCAGGATTTCCCCGACGATTATCGCTTTGAGACGTTCTACAAATCCGACCACTTCCTCGGCGGCGGCTGGAAGGCCATGCCCGGAAATCTTTCCCGCGACACGCTCGGCTGGCGGTCGCTTGATCTGCTCGATGACATGAACCAGTGGGGACAACGCAAGCAGGTGCTGGGCGAAGTGGATGTGTTCGAGGTGCAACCGGACTACGAACTCTACGGCCACATGAACATCAATTATCTCAAGCTCGACGCGTTGCCGCGATTCGCCGACGGCTGGGGTTCCATTTTGAAAACGCTGCGAGGCGGAAAATACTTCACGACGACAGGCGAGATTTTGATCCCGCGCTTCACCGTTGCGGGTCAGGAGAGCGGCGCAACAGTTGGAGCGACGAACGCGACGGTTGAAGCGCAGATCGAATGGACGTTCCCTCTGGTCTTCGCGGAGATCATTTTCGGCGACGGCAACAAAGTCACGCGGCAGCGGATTGAACTAGCGGACACGGAATCCTTCGGCACGCGAACGTTGCGCGCGAACGTGAACCTCACGGGTCAGAAGTGGGTGCGGTTCGAGGTTTGGGACATCGCGGCGAACGGAGCTTTCACGCAGCCAGTGTGGGTGGAATAAACCCAAGAAACAAGATTCAAAACGCATCTATCGCCGCGCGTTGGGCGGCAGTCCCGGCAGGTGGGTAATCAATATAACTGTTGTCGTTATTCCAGCGGCGTGCCCACGCTTCATTCTTGGGATCCACCACCTGAGCGCGTTTGACGGCTTCAGCATGGCCATCGCAAAACATCAAGACGGTGTTCCCATTATGACGGCTTGAAGGCCACTCGTTGATTCCTTTGGGGTCCATGTTGCCATCCCAAACTCCGTCTGTTTTGGAATCGCCGAGCATGATCATATCAACAGGACGTTTGATACGGGACTCAGGCATCTCCGGTTGCATGGGGGGATTGATGTCACCGCCGAGACCAAGTTGAGGTTCGAGGGTGGCTACTACATTGCCAGCACCCCAGTCATTATATCCGTAAGAAAAAAACGAACCGAACCCATCAGCCCTCACCGCCATCGGATCCAGCACGCCGTTTATTACAACACCCAGCCGATTGGGATTACCGGCCTGTTGTTCCCAACGATATTCCGGCTTTGTTGTGGGACAGGCAAAAACCGCGCGGTTCGTTCCCATCTGGGTAAAAATTCGTCCCGGCCACGAATAATAAAACTCAGGAACTTTGATGCAGCCGGGATACTTGCTGTATTGATTGACGTACATCGCCGCACCGATGCCGATCTGCCGGAGGTTGTTCAGACATGAAATCTGTTTCGCCTTGGCCTTTGCCTTTGCCAGTGCTGGCAACAACATCGCCGCAAGAATGGCGATGATGGCGATGACGACCAACAACTCGATCAACGTGAAGGCTTTTCTGCCAAGGTTGTTTTTGAACATGGGTTTCATCTGCTGGGTTGAGACAGTCTGAACATTACCCGCTCGGTGGTCATGTGGCATGAATCGGCCACAGATGGGCGCATGGACAGGCCGATCATGGACTGCGGTGGCAGAGCGCGGCGGCGACAACGCTTTCGCGCGGAAGAAACGCGTCGAATCTTCCATGTACATTGCGCGCTTGAAAACGGCGTGGCACTCCGCTTCCCGCCGTAGTCCAAAAATAGCTGCGCTGCGGCATCCCGGAAGGATGCTTGATTCTCTGCAACCTCTCCCCTGTGCAAAAATACATCCGCTGTGCCTTGCTCCATTGAGCCAATCCCCGCTGGCCGATTGTGGAACGCCAGTCAGCCGCAAGATTTTTCTGATCCGTTAAGACGGGATTAAGGTTGAATTGCGATGGTGCTCTGCATCGAACGCACGATGAATCGTGTGTCCGTAACGAAAACATCAAAACAAAGGTCATTATGAAAATAACATCGCAAAGAACTGCACCGGGGAAAAACAAAAGCCTGGTCAGGCTCACACTCGTCGTCGCGTCACTGGGTATTCTATTGGCAGCGATTCCTGCATCGTCGCGGGATAACGACTCGAAACACGACTCGAAAAAACAGTGCGAACCAAAGAAGATCATTCCTTTCACGGACGCACGGCTCAGGATAGAAATCAACGGAACAGATGGCGATTCGGGCCTGCACGCATTGCTGGACGCCGAAGGCTGGGAATTTGTGAAAATCTTCGATCCAAAAGGGAAACTGGTTTTTCACGTTGTTGGCGGTGGCAGCGTCAAAAAGACCGGCCTCACGGAACTTTTCTTCGAGAGCGCGGAGCCGGGATTCGAGGAGTTGCCGCTGACTGAATTCCTGAAAAGGTTTCCTGCTGGCGATTACGAGTGCGTCGGCAAGACGATCAAGGGCGACACTCTGTATAGCATCGCCACCCTGACGCATGCGCTTCCCGATGTGCCGGTGCTGCTGTCGCCTGCGGATGGTTCGGTGCAGGATCGCAACAATACCGTTGTCAAATGGCAGCCGGTGGCCGATCCCGCCGGAAGCCGCATTGTTCGATACGAAGTGCTGATCGTGGCGGACGGCTCGGTGCCGAAGCGCGTTCTCAGCGCGGTTCTGCCCGCAACAGAAACCAGCATGACGGTTCCCGCCGGGTTTCTGACGCCGAACAGTTCGTACAAGTGGGAAGTGCTCGCCATTGAGGAGGGCGGCAATCAGACGCTGGCGGAGGCGACATTCCTGATCGCGCCGTAGCAGACCCGCACTCCGACCGGGGACGGCGGAGGGGGCGACCCGAATTGGTTCCTCGGGAAATGCCACTCCGCCGTCCTCATCGGGTCGCACCCCTGGGATAACCCTGTTGGAATTCTTCACCCGCGCAGATCGCCTAGTTCACCGCCGTAACCGGGAAAATTCCTTTCAACCACGAAATACACGAAAGGAAAACAAAATCCCAGCGAGACAGACTTCACCCCGCCTTTAATCCAATTCGCTACACGGTCTGGTGTTCACAGTTTCCAGCTCTGTCATTCTCATTCGTCCGGCCTTTCGTGTATTTCGTGGTTCATCCCTCTGCATCGTTCCGCCTTAAAGGGCGCTTATTTCAAACAGATTATTTTTGCGGATGGATTCCGTCCGGTCAGTCCCCGCCGAAACTCCATTCCCATGCGAAGACAAACTCATGAATCCCGTGTTCCTTAAAGACGACTCCCTGCTCGATCTTCAGATGTTTGTTGACCTGCCAAGCCAGACCAATCAGTCCCTCGGTTTCGTTTCTTCCTCCATTCCCGGAACTGCGAAGGCTGCCGGTGGGTGCCACAGTGGACACCTCAGCAATCAATTCCACGTAATGGCCCAGACGCCAGCCGGTGGCCAGTGAAACTTCCACCGTGTCCCCCTGCTCGCGATCCGCGATGAAATTGTAGAGCACGTTGAGATCGAGATTCACGAAAACGAAGTCTTTGCTCGCGATGAGGCCGAACGTGTAGTCGCGTCCAGAATTTCCGAGGTCAAGATCCCCGGCTGTGGGCCATCTGATCTTGCCCTCGACACTGAGGGCAGGCCGATAGCGTCGCTCGCGCAGGAACTCGTAATCGAGAGTCGTCTCCAGATCACCAAAGCCGCTGACCGAACGCACGTCCTCCGTCTTGCCAACGATGTGGGCGAACTTTGGTTCGACAGTCAGCTTGAGCCGTTCGGAGAAGTTATACTCGATGAGGATCGGAAACCCATGCTCGGTCTGTTCGCTGTCAGATTGGTATTCAAAGCCGCTCCCGATGACGAGTGAGTAAAGAGGATTCCAGAGGGGTGAAACACCAGCGGCAGCGGGCGTGGAGGAGGCAGATGTCCGCGATCTTGCGATCCTTGCGGAGGCGGGCAAAGCTGCCAACATCAATCCCGCAGCGATGAACACGGCGCATCGGGTGCGGTTGAGACGCGCGGCGTTCATTTTCGGGTCACCGAGATGAGGGTTGATACCTCACCAGCCATGGATTCGGCGCGAACGAGTCCCACACCTTTCGCGTACCACTTCGTGGAGTTGCCGGATTCCAACATGGACCACTCTCTCGTCCGCACACAGTCATTGAAGGTGTTGGTTGCCACCGTCACTGTTTCGTTGAGTGCCGTTATCCGACCGATGTCCTCTGCTTCATTGGCGGCATACTCCTGGCGGTAACGTTGACCGACCTGCGGATGGGCCGGCATCACGATTCCCGGTTGCGCGCCCTTGATGCCCGCTTCCCACGACCCTGCGGTGCTGATCCTCCCACCGAGCCTGAACTCCGTGGTGGCTTCGCCGAAATACCAGACCGTTCCCTGCTTGTCCTGCGCGTACCAGTCAAACGTGTCCTCTAGGAGAACGCCATCCAGCGTGACCGTGTCTCGCACGACCACGCACTTCACGCCCATGATTGTTTTGGTATCGTGCGTCACCGTCGTTTTGTTCTCCCGCGTTTCGCGCCCCACTTTTTCGACAAAGGTGAACGTCGTGCCGGGCACGAGCGGAAAGTAGGGGTTGTCAACGACGTGAGTGAAGTCCGCAGGGATGATCACCGGCCGATAGGGTTCGCCAGCAAATAATCCAAAGGCGGCAAGGCAGAGGAATGTAACAATGATTCGTTTCAATGTGCGCGAAAGACGCGACAAACTTCCGTGAGGGACGCCAATCCGGAGCGGCCATGCAACGCACAATCCTAGGGTACGCAACAGCTTCATCTTTTAGTCGCCGAGATCAATGTTGCCACCTCGCCGGACGAGGATTCTGTTCGGACGACGCCCACGCCTTTGGCATACCACTTGTGTTCATGGCCGGATTCCAACAACGACCAGTCCTTGGTTTTCACGCAGTCGTTGAAAGTGCCGTGAGGAACAGTCACCGATTCGCCGACAGCAACGACCTGTCCCATGTCCTCCGCATTTTTTGGAGAATGTTCTTGGCGATAAGGCTGCCCGGGTTTCGGATTGGCCAGCATGATGATTCCCGGCTGGCCGTTGACACCGGCTTCCCATGATCCTTTTGTGTTCACGCGCCCGTCGGATTCAAACTCCTGGGTGGCCTCGCCGAAATACCAGACCGTTCCCTGCTTGTCCTGCGCGTACCAGTCAAACGTGTCCTCCAGCACAACGCCGTTGAGCGTGACCGTGTCTCGCACGACCACGCACTTTACGCCCATGATTGTTTTCGTGTCATCGGTCACCGTGATTTTGTTCTCGCGCGATTCTCCACCGTCTTTTTCAAGGAGAGTGAACGTCGAGCCGGGCACGAGAGGGAAATATGGATTGTCAACGACGTGAGTGAAGTCCGCAGGGTTGATCGTGGGATGATATGCGCCAGCCACTTCGATGGATTTCTTTTCCGCGACACAGCAACCGGTGATGGCGATGGCGAGGAGCGTGACGGCGAGCAGGAGAACAGTTGTGAGCGAATGATTCTTCATAGGTGCTGACGCTGCACAGGAAACCTTAAGATTGGCTTAATGCAACGGGAAATTCCTTTGGTGGAGTTGGCGTTGGAAAAACCATGCTCGCCTTGAAGAGTCGGCCTTCGCTCAGTTCAACATTCAGCCGGACGCCGAGCAGGTCGCACAACCCGCGCCCAATCGAAAGGCCGAGTCCGACGTGGCTGCGGTCACTGCGAACGGTATCCTTGCGCCAGAAGCGGTCGAAGACATGTTCCATGTCGGCGCGTTCCAAATCCTTTGCGGTGTTCACAAGCCACAGTTCCACGCCGGCGGGTGTCGGGCCACCGCCGCACTTCACCACCGTCCCCGGCTCGCTGTGGGCGACCGCATTGTCCACGAGATTCCGCATGATGATGCCGAGTTTGACCTCATCGCACTCGACGGTGAGATCGGGCGGGATGCTATCCTCGAACCGCAACTGCTTCGCCGCAGCCGCAGCCGCAGAGTGCTGCCAACATGCGCGCACCAGCGGCTGCAAGAGGATGCGCCGCGCCTGTACCTGTGCCGTGCCGTTCTCGCAGTGGGTGAGCGTGAGCATCGTCGCGACGATTGCTTCCAACTGAAGCGCGATCATCCCCGTGTCTTGAAAGAACTGCTTCGTCTCCCCGACATCTTCAGGCCAGCGTCCGCCCACTTCGCAGGCGGTTCGCAACTCCGCGATCGGCGTACGCAGTTCGTGCGCAAGATCGCTGGAGAACCGGCGCTCCTTCTCAAAAGCTCGCTCCACCCGGTCGAGCAGGCGGTTCACGGCGGTCTCAATCGCCGCCAACTCGATTGGCGGACTGACGACATTGAGACGCTTGGCGAATGCATCGGACGAGATCGCGGCGATCTGCACATTCATCTCGTCAATGGGGCGCAAGCCCCGCGTGATCGCGCGGCGAACGAGCAACGCCAACCCGCCCGCCAGCCCCAAAGCGACCACGCCGCCCGCGATGCCGAGCGACCAGAGAAGCCGGTCGAGACCCTCACGACTGCGCGCCACCACCAGCACGAGTTGGAGGTCCGCCACGTTCACCGTCGCCGGAATTGCGAAGGTTTGTTCACGCGGATCTTCCGCAATCGTCTGCGGCTCCAGAAAGTCCGACCTCGGACTGAAAGTCCTCTGCAAAATGCGACCGCTCCGGCCATTGGGGAGACGCCCATTCCGCACGGTCTGCTTTCGTCCCTCGATCTGCGGCAGATCGTCTGTGCCCAGCGTTTGCGAAAGTCCCACGACCGTGCCGTCTTCGAGGAACATCTGGCAGTAAGCCGGATTCACGTTCTGGCGCGATCCGTCCGAATAGGTATCGGGCACGTCCCAGACAACGATGTGACCCTTCCGCTCGGCATTGTGCGCCAGCACCTCTGCCTCCGCTTCGAGCATCCGGTCGAAATCACCGACGAGCCGGTGATGAATGGCGGCAAAAAAAACCAAGCCCGCCACGAGCAGCATGACAAGCGCGCCTGCAAGAATCTGGATCGTGAGATGGCGGCGGATCGAATGCAATGGGGGTGTTCCTTTCACTCGATGCAGTAGCCGTGGCCGCGCCGTGTTTCGATGATAGCGTCTCCGCCATCACAGCCGATCTTCTTCCGCAGGGTGCAGATGATCACCTCGACGACGTTCGGTCCCGGGCTGGAGTCACTGTCGTGAGCCGCATCCAGCAACTGCTCCTTTGACAACACACGACCCCGGTTCAGCGCCAGGTGTTCAAACATGCAGTACTCAGCCGGTGTGAGGTTCACCCGATGACCGTCGCGCGACACAGCACGCGCTGCGGTGTTCAGCACCAGACCGCCAATCATGATCCCGGGATTTTTCTCCCCATAGCGGCGACGGGTGAGCGTCTGAATCCGCGCGCAAAGTTCATCGAACGAAAACGGCTTCACCATGTAGTCATCCGCGCCAAGCTGGAGTCCCCGGATGCGATCCGCGACCTGATCCTTCGCCGAAAGGATGAGGATGTGCGTCTGCTTGCCAAGTGCGCGAAGCCGCTGGAGCACGGTGATGCCGTCCATGGAAGGAAGCATCAAGTCGAGCACGATCACGTCGTATTCATTGAAGTGCGCGTAGTCAAGCCCCTCGGCCCCATCCGCCACGAGGTCCACGGCATAGCCCATCTTCCGCAGCCCGGCGCCAAGCGAGCGCAGCAAAGGTTGGGAATCTTCGATGATGAGCAGCTTCATGTCGTAACGATGCACCGGCACCTTCAGGGCTTGCAAGTAACGCCGGTAAATTAAGTCTGTGCGGGCAATCTTAATGAATGCTTAATGCCCCGTAAAGTTATCGTGGGAACAGTGCAGGACAGACGCGTCTCACGACATCAGAGCGGAGGTTGCTCCCACGTTCCAGCCAACTCCCCACCCGCTTGTGGCCGATACATGCCACATGCTCAGTCCGACGCGTTCCCCTAGCCTGCTGAAAATTTCCCGGCAATCACGCTGGGATTGGAATTCAGATTCCGTCAACCTTGCATCAATGTTTTCCGCTCGGATGCCGTTCATGAAAATAAATCTACCGCTCCTGTTGCGGGCGATCCTCTGCGCGATGGTTAATACCTCTGCAATCCTCGCCGCCGAATCCGCCTCGCCGTTTGCCACCGACCCGGATCAACTATTGGAGCGCACCTGTTTTCAGACCGGCAAGGCGTGGAGCGAGAAATCAAACCTGCGTTCGGACGTCGCCATCGTTTATGGCATTGATGCCGGTCTGCCGGAACGCATCGCCACCTGGCGCGAACACGGCTATCGCATCCATGTGATGACCGGCGTGTCGTGGGGGAATTATCAGGATTATCTCTACGGTCGCTTCGACGGCATCAATCACGAGGACGAGGCGCAGACCGTAAGCGATGGGCGCAAGAGCAGTCACGGCGGCGATGTCTATTACATGTGTCCGGGGACGAACTTCGGAAAGTTTCTCTGCGTCGGCGTGCAACGTGCGCTTGATGCGGGCGCGGAAGCGATCCATCTCGAAGAGCCTGAATTCTGGGTCAACGCCGGTTACTCGGCTGGGTTCAAACGCGAGTGGCGCGCTTTTTACGGCGATGACTGGCAAGCACCGCACAGTTCCGTGGACGCGCAATGGCGGGCGTCCAAGTTGAAATACTTTCTCTTCGGTCGTGCGTTGCAACAGGTGTTCGATCATGTGCAGGCCTACAACCAACGCACCGGACGGCGTGTCCGTTGTTACGTGCCCACGCACAGTTTGCTCAACTACGCGCAGTGGGAAATCGTCAGCCCGGAGTCAAGTCTTGCGCGGCTCAACGGTTGCGACGGCTACATCGCCCAGGTCTGGACTGGCACGGCGCGCACACCGAACATGTATCGCGGCAGAGTCAAGGAACGCACGTTTGAAACCGCGTTCCTCGAATACGGTGCGATGCAAAATCTCGTGCGCGCCACCGGACGCACCGTCTGGTATCTGAACGATCCCATCGAGGACAATCCCAACCACGATTGGGACGACTACAAGCGCAATTGGGAATCCACCCTCACCGCGTCGCTGCTGCAACCCGACGTCTGGCAATATGAAGTCGCGCCGTGGCCGGAGCGCATCTTCAACGGACGCTACCCAAAATCCGCGAAGGCCGAGGATCGCAAAACCATCCCGCCCGCTTACGCCACGGAATTGCAGACCGTGATGAACGCGCTCAATGACATGAAGCAGAAACGCGTCGAGTGGGACTGCGGCACAACGGGCATCGGATTGCTCGTGAGCGACTCGCTGATGTTCGAGCGCGGCGCTCCCACGCCGAGCGACAAGCATCTGAGCCACGTCTATGGTCTGGCGTTGCCGCTGTTGAAACGCGGGATTCCCGTCGCGCCCGTGCAGTTGGAAAACGTCACAATCACCAACTATCTCGAAGGCTTCAAAGTTTTACTCCTCACCTATCAAGGCATGAAACCTCTGACGGCGGACGTCCACGCGCCGCTCGCCGATTGGGTCAAACGCGGCGGTGTGCTGGTGTTCTGCGATGACGACTCCGATGCTTTCAACTCCGTGCATGAATGGTGGAACAGCGATGGGAAAACTTTCTCCACGCCGCGCGAACATCTCTTCGCGCAACTTGGCTTTGATAAAACCAAAGCGGACGCCTCGTGGTCGTTCGGCAAAGGCCACGTCATCTGGCAGCGCAAAAACCCCGCACAACTCGCCGCCAGCGCGGAAGGCGCGGATCAAGTCGTGGCCGTCGTCCAGCAGGCCGCGAAGTTCGCGAAGCTGACATGGCGCGAGACCAGTTCGCTTGTGTTGCGGCGCGGGCCTTACATCATCGCCGCCGGGCTGGATGAATCCATCGCGGGCGAACCCAAAGTTTTGCGAGGACGCTTCGTCAACCTGTTCGATCCCGAGTTGCACGTGCTGGACAGCGTGACGCTCGGACCCGGCAGCCGATATTTTCTCCGCGACCTCGACGCGGCCCACACGCGCGAGCCGCAACTGCTCGCCTCCGCGTGCAAGGCTTTGGAGACGAGTCGCGAAAATAAATCTCTTTCGTATGTTGTCGAAGGCGTCGCGCAGACACCGGCGGTGATGCTGTTGCGAGCGGCGAGGCCTCCGACTTTGATCACGCTCGACGGTCAGCCGATTGAACAGTTTAACTTTTCAAAGCAAGACGGATTGCTGTGGATCCGCTTCACCAACGAAGCGCGGCCAAGAACTTTGACGATTCAGTTCTAACAGAGCCGCCATCTCTCGTGGCCATTTCATGTCACTGTCTGAATTGTTCGTGTTGGATAAAATGAAGCCGCAAGCCAAAATCAATTTATGAAACGACCCACGGTGAAATCTGAAATCTATCGCCTCATTACTGTCATCGCATCGTTGAGTTGTTGCGCGACTTTGTTCGCCGCCGTGCCGCGACCGGAACATCCGCGACCGGATGCGTTCCGCGAAAACTGGCTCACGCTCAACGGCGAGTGGCAGTTCGAGATTGATGACAAAGCCGATGGCGAAGCGCGCGGACTCAGCTCTGGCAAAGAATTGTCGTCCAAGATCACCGTGCCGTTCTGCCCGGAAAGCAAACTCTCCGGCGTCGGGCATTACGGCATCATGAAACACGTCTGGTATCGGCGCGCGTTTGATGTGCCCAAGTCCATGCGCGGCCAGCGCGTGCGGTTGCACTTCGGTGGCGTGGATTATCAGACGTGGGTCTGGATCAACGGCCAGCCCGTCGGCACTCACATCGGCGGTAATGTCTCGTTCAGTTTCGACATCACAAAGTTTCTGCGTGACGGCAGCAATGAGGTGGTCGTCCATGCGTTCGACGACACGGCGAGCGGTAAGCAGCCGACCGGCAAACAAACCCACACCGTCAGCGAAGGCTGCGTCTATACGCGCACCACCGGCATCTGGCAACCCGTGTGGCTCGAAGCCGTCGGTTCGTCGTTCGTGGAAAATATTTCTGTCGTGCCTGATCCGGACAGATCGCGCGTTCAGATTGACGCGACGGTGAATGGTGACACGACGGGGCTGACGTTGACCGTGGAAGCGTTCGCCGATGGCAAAAGGGCTGGCTCGGCCACGCATTCGGTGTCCGGGAGTCAAAGACCGCTGGTGATAAATCTGACGCGGAAAAAGTTATGGGAGCCGGGCGACCCATTCCTTTACGACCTGAAATTCACGCTCAAACGCGACGGTAAAAAAGTGGACGAACTCACCAGCTACTTTGGTTTGCGCAAAGTTTCCATCGAGGGCCGCGCGATATTGATCAATGGCAAGCGCGTGTTCCAACGGCTGATCCTCGATCAAGGATTTTATCCCGACGGCATCTGGACGGCGCCGAGCGATGATGAGTTGAGGAAGGACATCGAACGTTCGATGGCTTGCGGCTATAACGGCGCGCGGTTGCATCAAAAAGTTTTCGAGCCGCGCTTCCTCTACTGGGCGGACAAGCTCGGCTACCTCGTCTGGGGCGAATATGCGAACTGGGGATTTAATTTCCAGCCCGCCAACTACGCGAACTATACCAACGAATGGGCGGAAATCTTGCAGCGAGATCGCAATCACCCCGCACTCATCGGTTGGTGTCCGTTCAATGAAACTCCGGGCGAGGCGGGCGAGTTGCAGAAGATCGTCGTGCACCAGACCAAAGACATTGATCCCACTCGTCCGGTGTTTGAAACCAGCGGATGGTCGCACACCATGCCGAACGCCGAAGTGCGCGATGACCATGACTACAATCAAGTGCCCGCCACCTTCAAACAACGTTGGGAGGAATTCTTCACCGGCGGACCGACGTTGCAGACTCCAGCGCGATACGGCGCGGCGACGTCTTCCGCGCGCAAGGACATCGGCGTGCCGTTCATGGTGAGTGAATTCGGCGGCACGGTCTGGGGCGACACCAAAGCTGGCTGGGGTTATGGCGACGGCCCAAAAAATCTGGAGGAGTTTTATTACCGCTATGAAGGATTGGTGAACGCGCTGCTGGACAATCCGAACATGTTCGGCTTTTGTTACACACAGCTCACCGATGTGGAACAGGAGCTCAACGGCCTTTATTACTATGATCGCCGTCCGAAGTTTGATCTGACGCAGATGCACAAGATCACGTCGCGGCAGGCGGCCTACGAAAAGACCGGCCCGACTGCGCCTCAACCCACAACGACGACGTCGGAACGTGATTGGAAAATCCTCGTCGGCGCGGCGGCGGATGGCGACCTCTCGAAGCCATATCGCTTCACCCTGAACGCTCCATCCGCCAAGTGGACGGCGGATCTGTTTGATGATCGCGAGTGGAAGCTGGGCAATGCACCGTTCGGCAGCGCGCTGCCCGGAGTCCGCACTCCTTGGAACACGGGCGACATCTGGCTGCGCCAAAGTTTCCAATGCACCGACACAGCGATCAAGACTGCCGCGCTCGTTATTTTTTACGACGAAGACACAGAGGTATTCGTCAACGGGCAATTGATCTGGAAAGGCAGCGGTTACACCACCGCCTATGAGACTCGCGATGTGACGACCGCGCTGCGAAAAGCATTGATCAGAGGCAACAACACTCTGGCGATCCACACGCATCAGACCGGCGGCGGGCAGTTCATAGACCTAGCATTGCTTTACGAAACCAACATCGGCAAACTCGCCGAACAAAACTCGAAGTGACACCGCAATTGCCACCAAAAATCATGAGGACTAAAACACAAACCTTCATCGCAATCCTTTCTCCGTCGAATTTCGGAATCCTCGTTGAACTGTCCGATTTGCTCTAGCTACACTCGCGCACATGAATCTGAATCTCTTCAAATCATTGTCCCTTGCTGCCGTGATCATCGCATCGGCGGGCTGCCAGTCACCGACCGCCTGCAAACCCCGCGCCCAGTGGACGCCGGAGCAGGCCAACGCGTGGCAGGCGAAACAACCGTGGCTGGTCGGTTGCAATTACTCGCCGCGCACCGCCATCAACCAGTTGGAAATGTGGCAGGCCGATACGTGGGATCCCAAAACGATAGATCAGGAACTCGGCTGGGCACGCGATCTCGGCTTCACCAGCGTGCGCGTGTTTTTGCATGACATCGTCTGGAAGAACGACCGGGACGGTTTGATCCGGCGCATGGAACAATTCCTCGACATCGCCGCGAAGCACAAGATTGGCGTGATGTTCGTGTTGTTCGACAGCGTTTGGGATCCGTATCCGAAGGCTGGCAAACAGCGCGCGCCGCATCCGCACCGCCACAATTCTGGCTGGGTGCAGAGTCCCGGACAGGACATTTTGAAGGACGCCAAGCGCCAGGATGAATTGAAGGCTTACGTGCAGGATGTCATTGGCCATTTCCGTAACGACAAACGCATCCACGTCTGGGATTTGTTCAATGAGCCGGACAATCTTGTGCCGCAATACAACGACGTGTTGCTGCCGGGCAAGGTTGATTACGCGCTGCAACTCTTGAAAAAAACGTTCGTCTGGGCGCGTGAGATGATTCCATCGCAGCCGCTCACCTCCGGCGTCTGGATCGGCCACTGGGGCGATGCCACGAAGCTTACGCCCACGGAACGCTGCCAGTTGGAGGAGTCGGACGTGATTACCTTTCACACCTACGATCCGCTGGATGGCACGCAGAAATGCGTTGAGAATCTGAAGCGTTACAATCGTCCGATACTCTGCACGGAATTCATGGCGCGTCCGCGTGGCAGCACGTTCAATCCCGTGCTCGGCCATTTCAAACAACAGAACGTGGGCGGGTATTGCTGGGGATTCGTGAACGGCAAGACGCAGACCATTTATCCGTGGGACTCGTGGGAAAAACGCTACACCGCTGAACCGCAGCCGTGGTTTCACGACATCCTCCGCGCCGACGGCTCGGCCTACAAGCCAGAGGAAGTGGACTACATCAAGTCGCTGACAGGCGCGAAGTAGCGTCAGGCATCGGCTCGTCGGGTCGAAGTCAGACGAAGACAGGAGCGCATCCTTGCCGTCCGGAAAGAACGTGGTTTGCGAGAGGCGCGCGAAATTTTCCAACGCGCTTGATCTAAACCGGAACGATGTAAGGAGTGGCGATGCCAGTGACAATCACGAGTTCACACCCCGCAACTTGGGCACTGCACACATTTCGGCTTCCGCGAATCGAGAGTCGCCAGAAAGTTCGTCTTGATTGCGGCTGCGCTTCGTGATTTCTGACGGGATGAAACATTTCTTCTCAGTCGCAACCTTGCTGGCCTGCGCACTCGTCAGCGTTGCGGGCGGACACTTCGTCTATTTCGGCACTTACACCGGCGCAAAGAGCAAAGGGATTTACGTCTCGCGCTTCGACCCGAACACCGGAAAACTTTCTGAGCCGGAACTCGCTGCTGAAACTAAAAGCCCCAACTTTCTCGCGCTGGACCCCGCTGGAAAATTTCTTTACGCGGCAGGTGAGATGAACAACACGCCTGAAAAGCGTGGCGCGGTCAGTGCGTTCAAACGCGATCTCAAGACCGGCAAACTCACGTTGTTGAACCAGCAATCGTCCAGCGGCAGCGGGCCGTGCCACGTCTCGGTGGATTCGACCGGGAAAACCTTGCTCGTCGCCAACTACGGTTCGGGCAGCATCGCCGCTCTGCCTGTCGGAACTGATGGAAATTTGAAGGAAGCGACGACGACCATTCAACACACTGGCTCAAGCGTGAATCCGAAACGCCAGTCTGGACCGCACGCGCACTTCATTGTTCCCTCGCCGGAAAACCGCTTCGCTCTCACTTGCGATCTCGGCCTCGACAAGATTTTGATTTATCCCCTCGACGCTGCCGCCGCAAAACTCGCGACGAACAATTCGTCGTTTGCCACAGTCGCGCCGGGAGCGGGGCCGCGCCATCTGGCGTTCTCGGCGGATGGCCGGTTCGTTTACGTGATCAACGAAGTGAAACTCACGATCACCGTGTTCACTTACGACGCCAGGACTGCGGCCATGACCGAAGTCCAAACACTCTCCACGCTCCCGGCGGATTGCGTCGTCACGGAAAAAGATTCCTGCGCTGAGATCGCTGTTCATCCGAGTGGCAAGTTTGTTTATGGGTCGAATCGCGGGCATGACAGCATCGCGGTGCTCGCTGCGGACGCGCGGACGGGCAAGTTGACGCTCGTGCAAAACGAACCGACTCAGGGCAAAACTCCGCGTCACTTCGTGATTGATCCCAGTGGACGCTGGTTGCTCGCGGAGAACCAGAACTCCGATTCCGTGGTCGTGTTCGCCATTGATACCACGAGCGGAAAGTTGAAGCCCACTGGTCAGAAGATCACGGTGGGTTCGCCTGTCTGTGCTGTCTTTGTGCTGGCGGAATAAATTTCTAGGCACGACAACCGTCGCGACTAAACTGACGCCATGAAGAACGTTCGCGTCGGCATCATCGGCATGGGCAACATCGGCAAACATCACGCCGGTTATTTGCTTGAGGGGAAAGTTGCGCGCTGCCAACTCGCGGCGGTTTGCAGCACGTCGCCGGACAAGCTCGCAGACTATGCGGCGAAAGGCGTTAAGGTTTTCGGCGATGCGATGGAGTTGATCCGCTCGAAGACCGTGGACGCGGTCATCGTCGCCACGCCGCATTACCAACACACGTCGCTCGGCATCGCAGCCTTTGAACACGGCTTGCATTTGATGGTGGAGAAACCCATCTCGGCGCACAAAGCCGACGCAGAAAAACTCATCGCGGCTCACGCTAAAAATCCCAAGCTCGCGTTCGGCGGCATGTTTCAACTGCGCGTTGAGCCACGTTACGAAAAGATTCGTGCTCTGATCTGTGGTGGTGATCTCGGCGAGATCGTGCGCGTGAACTGGGTCAACACGGATTGGTTTCGTGGCGAGGCGTATTATGCCAGCAGCGCGTGGCGCGCGACCTGGAAAGGCGAGGGCGGCGGCGTGTTGCTCAATCAATGCCTGCACAATCTCGATGTCTTGCAGTGGCTGCTTGGAATGCCAGTGCGAACTCGTGGCTTCTGTCAGCTTGGACGCTTTCATCAGATTGAAGTCGAGGACAGCGTCACCGCATATCTCGAATGGCCGAACGGCGCGACGGGTGTGTTCGTGAGTTCCACGGGCGAAGCTCCGGGGGCGAATCGCTTCGAGATCGTCGGCACACGCGGCACTTTGGTTTTGGAGAATGGCAAGCTGATGTTCACGCGAAACGCGGCGGACATGATCGAGTTCAGCCGCACGGCGAAGACGGGTTTCGTGAAGCCCGACGCGAAGACAGAGGAGGTTTCCTTTACCAACGCTGCCGCGCCTCACGCTGCGTTGATGCAGAATTTTGTGAACGCGATTCTCGATGGTGAAACACTCATCGCGCCGGGCGCGGATGGGATTCACTCTGTCGAACTGGCGAATGCGATGGTGTTTTCATCGCTCTCGAAAGAAACAGTGGAACTGCCTATGAGCGGAGCTGCGTGGGAGAAAAAACTGAACCAGTTGATCGCGGAATCGAAGCTGGAGAAGAAGGTGATGCAGGTCGAGGCGGGCGACTTCGCAAGTTCGTTTCGGAAGTAGGAGGCTTGGGACGATTGGATAAGGAAGCCAGGAAAGCAGGAGTGGAGGGGCGGGAAATGGACAGGCAAGATGCGCTGTCCCACTTCAATCGGATTGAAATGCCGCCGCGTGGAAACGTCTCGCGTTTCTTTTAACGCGGCGGCACTTCAAATTTTAGGCGCGCTTGCGGAACAACTCACTCGGGTCAGCCATGTTCATGACCGAGAGATCGAGGCCAGCATCGGGATCGCGGGCTTGCGCGACTTGAAGCTGCTTTGCGATTTTTTTGCGGGTTTCCATGGAGTGATATTTCACGATACCCACGCCGATCTTGCAGGAGAACACCACCATCAGGAGACAGTTCTCATCAATGTTCGTGACGAACATGCTGTTCTTTTCACCCTGTTGATAAACGCTGTCAAAGCTCTCCTCGTGGATCAGGTTGGCGATGGTTTGATTGGCCATGTAAGCACCCGAAGCGAGTGCGGCGATGGTTGTGAGATCGAAGCGGCGTGCATCACCGCGATGCGAGATAAGGAATCCGCCCTTGTCTATGACCATCGCGATGATGGCATCACTCTTTTCGAGATAGTCGTTTAGAACATCTTCGACCGTCTGGATATCTTCCTCGAGCAGTTGGGGTAAAGTTGGCATGTCATGCGTGTTGGGGTTGACCCTGATTCACATATTTGTGGAGCAACATGCGGGTGATCATGTTGAGTGTTTCAAAGACGCCTTCGCATTTATGGGCGGCGGCGCTGAACGAGGGCACTTGCACCTCGCGGTTGTTCAGAATGAAATCCAGATATTCCGCAGGCGCGACGTTGGGGAGATCGCGCTTGTTGTATTGCAGAACGTATGGGATTTCGTTCAGATTCAACTTCAGGCTCTTCAAGTTGTCTTGAAGGTTCTGAAAACTTTCCAGGTTCTCTTGCATCTTCTCGTATTGCGAGTCCGCGCAGAAAACAATGCCGTCCACGCCGCGCAAAACAAGCTGGCGCGTGGTGTTGTAGATCACCTGGCCGGGCACGGTGTAGAGTTGGAACTTGGTCTTGAAACCCTTGATAGACATCGCCTCGATGGGCAGGAAGTCGAAAAACAACGTACGGTCTGAACTGGTCGCCAACGAGACGAGTTTGCCTTTGTTGCCCGCCTGAGTTTGGACGTGATCGTGTACTTGGACGAGGTTCGTCGTCTTGCCGCACATGGCCGGACCGTAATAGACGATCTTAACCTGTAGCTCTTTGGTAGCCTGATTGATAATTGCCATAGTGTTACTTACTTGTTCTTGCGGTCGAGTTCACTGGCGAGAGCCGCCAATTGAACCGTCGGCATGGGTTGACCAGCGATGCCGAATGCTGCGAAGAAAATTGCATTCACGCGGAAGATTTTCCACGGCGTGTTGCCCACGGTGAAGCTGACGTTGTTCAGATGACCCATGCGGAGTTCCTTGGTGCAGGAGCTGACCTTGGCGAAAATCTGCGGGAGGAATGCTGCAAGTGTGTCGCCATTCAAATCAGGAGCGAGCTGGCTCGCTACCATCAAACCATCCGGCAACGCGATGATGACGCCAGCCACACCTTCCATGGAGGCGGCGCGGGCGACGATCTCATTGGGGGACGAATAACGCTTCGTGAACTCAGTACTGCTCGTGCCGCGTTGCTTGAGAGCTTCCATATGCAACATCTGCGTGTCCGAAGCTTGATCCCAGAGATAATAATTAGTGTCAGCGATTTTGTTGGCGGCAGCGTTGACTGTGGCGGCAGCAGCGGCGGCAGAAATTGCGGCGGCGGCAACAGCATTTGATGCAGCGGCCAATGCGGCTGTGGGCGCGGGCGCGGAAGGCGCGAGTCCGAATTGCATCGGTGCTGCGGGAGCGGCCTGAGATTGATTGATCAATGTCTGCTGCGGCGCGGGTGCGACAGGAGCAGGCGCGGCTTCGGGTTGCGGGAATCCGAAGAAGATGTTCGGGATCGCTTCATCCACCGACGTCTTGCTTGTTGAAACTGAGTTGGATTGTTTGCGAGCCAGGAACAGTGGCGCGATGACTTTGAGCGGTAGCTCCAATTCAGCGGCGTCATGCGCGGAGACTGTTCCTGGCGTGGCCGGACGAATCCACGAGCGGAGCGTTTTCCAGTTGAATGCCACGCGACCGCGCTTGAGCCCAGTTTCAATGGCGTCCACCGGCAAGCCCACTTGTGATTGAGTGAGGTTGGTCTGGACAATTTCCAAGCGAACAGCCTGTGGCCATGTTTCCGAAAGTGTGCTCAGAGGGATTGTGATCGCGGGCGCAGCAGATGCAGCGGCAACGGGTTTCGGAGCAGCAACAAGCTGAGCCTGCGGTTGCGAATTGAATTGGATGGCCGGCGCAGGTTGCAGTGCGGGCTTGGGAACAAACGCGGGTTGTTGCGGTTGTTTTGCCGGAGCGTGAGCAAAAAACTGGTCTGGCACATCAGCATTCGTCGGCACCTGTGCTTTGGGCTGCTGTTTGAGCGGTGCGAACGAGACGGGCGCAGGAGCACTGGCAGCTTGAGTGGCAGGCCGCGTAGGAATGGAGCCGCGCCCGTTGACCACAGGTGCGGGCGCGGCTTTTCTCGGAGCAGTGGGCTGTTCCGTTTTCGCGTTCCCCACCGAAAATGAAAGCCCCTCGCCCCGACCTGAGAATGGGCTGGTGATGTCATCTGGAACTTCAACAACGCGATTCGCCGTACGGCGCATGAGCAACGCCGGATTGATCCGTGAAAGAACTTCGTTCAACGGAATGGAAACAGAGATGCGGTCGAAATCAGTTTCGGGCGTGAAAACATGCGGCGCGCCCTTGCGGACATCACCGAACGGAACGCGCACCTGACCTTGGGCGAGCTGCGAAAGGATTTTATCGAACGGAATGTTGACGGTCGTATCACCGACATTCTTTACCCGAACGCGGGTGCGAAGTTCGTTATTCAATCCGTCCAAGATCGGCTGGAGCGAAACTCCAACAACGGGCGCAACGCCTGCATCACGGGAATCAAGATTGTCGTTCACGGGCGCGGCGGGGGCTGCGCCCACGGGTGCTTGGGCTGCATAAGCAACCTCGACGGGCGGCGGTGAAAGCGGAAGTGTGGCGACTTCAGCGGTGTCGGTGTTATCATATTCCGCCAAGGCAACGGCTGCGTCGTCCTTGCGAAATAATCCTTTGATGTAACCGAAGAATCCGTTCTTCACGCCATTTGATGATGCGCTCATAAATTTTTCCCGACCGTTAGTTCTTACTTGTTCCTTCCTTGACTGACTTGAAATACCTCTTAGCTCAGGCGGACTGTGAATTGATTCACCTTCTTGTTTGCTGCGAGGTCATTCATACGACTTTAACTCTTGATACGACTTGAAAGCGGTCTTTGCAGGAGCCGTGCCACCGGGGGAAATACCAATGATGAAAATTGACTCTGTCGAATGATGGTGCGATTACTGACTATTTTGACTCTAACTTATTTCGCGTGAGCAAAGTCCACTTTGTCCAAACGGTGGACTCGTTGTCCCGCATCGTGCCTTGCAATGCTCCGCTAGGCACATGCGAAGAAACCCATGGCGATGAGCCTAGTGTCGTATTTTTCAATAGACACGCATCACAGGAAAACATTTTCACAACAAGCGGAAGGCGGAACACCATTTGCTTTTAGGACGATGACCCGGTCGCATTTGGGTTTGATAATTTTGGAATCAAGTCGGCTGAGTCGCCGAAGTCACGCCGAAGTCACAATGGAAACACGATATAAAATCCTGCTGGTGGATGACGATCCGGATTTGCTGGAGGTCTATCGCGACACGCTCGCGTTATTGCCCAGTCAACCCGAAGTCCACACCGCGCCATCGGGCGCGCGAGCGATGGCGATGCTGGAAGCGGACTCGTATCGCTTGCTCATCTCAGACTTGAAGATGCCGAAAATGGACGGACTGCAATTGCTCTCCGTTGTGCGTCGCAAGTTTCCCGAACTCCGCACCGTGGTGTTGACCTCGATGGCGGATGAAAATTTCCGGTCGCGCGTTTATTCCCTCGGCGTTGATCTCTACTGGCACAAGCCCGGCAGCGAACAAGAGATGACGCAATTCCTCGAGTGCATGGAATCCCTGCTGGGTCGTGAATACGACGAGAGCGGCTTCCGTGGCGTTCAAAGCAAAAGCCTCATGGACTTGGTCCAGCTCGAGTGTATTTCCCAAAGCTCCACCGTACTGCGTATCACCAACGGCCCGTTCGTCGGACGCATCTGGGTTAATCAAGGTGAAGTCGTGGATTCTGAGATGGAAGAATTGCGCGGCGAAGATGCGTTCCAAAAAATTCTGCGCTGGAAGGCTGGCAACTTTGAATTTCTGCCTGACGAGCCGCACCGCCCACGCACCATTTTCAAATCCTACAACGCCCTGTTGCTCGAAAGTGCCCAGGCGTCTGACGAACGTAGCAACGCAGACACATCGCACAATCGCCCGGCCAACGTCGCCGCCCAACCTGGTGCCCCGCGTTCCAGCGGGTTGACGGAAATTGTGAACACGGACTGTGTGGAGTTCGCCATGAAGACTGTGGCGGAGACGATGGTGGATTCGCGCGGCCTCGAAAATCCCGAACATATTGCGGGCTGGATGCGCCAGAGTCTTGATCGCTTTCACACGCTTGGAGAAACACTTCAAGCAGGTGGCCTTCAGCAGATCACCGGCATCGGACTGCAACGCAACGTGGCCTTGGCTCAAAAAGGCGGCGCGAACCTTTGCGTGGGTTGGAAAAACACTTTGGACGCGACAGAAGTGCGCGACCGCATGAAAAAAATCCTGACGTTATGGGCTTCCTGACCAGCTTTTTCAAACGAGCCAAGCCGCTGCTGCAATTGCACTCCGGCAGCTTCAGCATGGATCGCAGTGGGCGCATCCTCGCTACGACATTACCCACGAGTTTCCCGCAGAGCCTCGTGCTGGAGATCGGACGTTGTGTCGTGGAGACATTCCGCGCTGGTCAGACTGCACAACTTCCGCTTGAAGAACTCGTCATCCATTATCCCGGCCTGAAGATCACCGCACGCGAGATGCGCGGCGGTGCCATCGTGTTCCTTTCCGCGCCAAATCTTTCCGCTCCAACTCAACAAACAAGCTAAGTCTTATGAGTAATACAAAAGTACATCCGCTGATCCAACAGACCGAGAACTACCTCGAATGCTGGAAACAGTTCAACCACTTTATCAACATGGCCCGCTCGAAGAAATTCGGCGTGGACGACGAAACACACTTCTTGGAAATCAAGAGCGTGCTCGTTCAAGAGCTGGAGTTGATCCTTGCTGGCATGGATGTCAGCTCGCCGACGAAGGAAGAGATTCATGGATTGATCGGCAATTCGCCATCGCTCCGTTATCTCAGCGAGATGAGCGAGGGCGCGCTACGCAGCCTCGAAAACCAGTGGCACAAAATTTACATCGGCTGGCACGCCATCCTCGGCCAGCTCAAAGTCCAACAGACGACCACGACGTCAAAGTCGCCGTTCGCGGGATTGTTTGAAAAGTTTGCCAAGGCGTAAGCCACGGCAACAAGAGTTGGAAACGAACGCGCCCCTCGTGTTGAGGGGCGCGTTTTGTTTTGGTTGAGTTGGCTTCGCGTCAGTTCGCTGGAGGAGGAGTCTCCTCTGAAACTACGGGAGCTTCCGCAGCAGAACTTTCAGGCGCAGGCGCGGCAACTTCCGTGGAGACCACTTCTCTAGGCGTCTCTGTTGCCACAACAACATTAGCGACAGCCCCAGCTTTCGGTTCAGGCTTCGGCGGACGCGGCGCGGGTTTCTTGGCCGTATCGAGCAAGCCATTCGCGAACTCCATTACATGCCCTTGATGCACGAGCCAGTGCAAGTCCGAGATGAGCGCGGTTTGTTCCGGCGTCGGGTCTGGCGTGGGCGGCGCAGGCGCGGTTGCTTCACCTTCAACAGGTGCGGCAGCAACGGGAGTTGTAGTCGCAGGTGACGGCGCGAGCGCATCAATGAGTTTCCGGCGATTACACTTGGGATTCGCGTTGATGAAATCAACGATGCGCTTTACTCCCGTGGAAACCGGCGTGGTTTCAATATCAAGGAAGTGCGGACGCGCCACAGCGACGTGCGTGACAGTCTTGTTGACCTTGAAGAATTGCAATCCGTGATGCGCGAAGGACTGGCTCAACGACGTCGCGATCTGCATCGGGAAACGGCGTTGCTCGGCGAGAAGATTCTGCACCACGCGACCCATCCCACCCCGCAACGAACGCGCAGCCATGCCGCTGACGACGTGTGATTCCACCTGTTTAATGATCGTGTCCTTGTGCGTGACGCGGAAATGTTTCTCCACCTCTTCGCGGTTCGGCAACTTCGCCGCTTCGGGTACGTTCAAGCAGGCGAACTCCGTCTTCACGCTCTGTTCTTCGACCCACTGCTTCACCACGGCTTCATCGCGCACGATCTTCACGCGCGATTTATAAACATCGAACGGCATTCGCGAGAAGCGTTCCGCGTGCAGCTTGGCGAGTTTGTTTTGGTAATCGTGATAGTTCGGCGGGCCGAGAATGACACTGCTCAGGCCGCATTGACCCACGAACGTATAAACTCCCTTGGGTGCTTCGGTCGCAATTTTCTCGGCTTGGTAGAACGTGCCGAAATGTTTCTGCAACACATGCTCCACGGCTTCGTCTTCGCTCAACCAGATGGTTTCATCCAGCGCACAATGAAACATCGGTTGCGCCAATTGTCCCTGCGGATTCTTTTTCGTCGTGAAACGAATCGAATAGCGTTCCGGCTTTTGAATGACGAGGAAGGCGATGTCGAACAGCGGAAACGCGCGCCCCGTCATCTTCACCTGACGCGCCAAGGACTCCACGCCCTTTTCATCGGGAATGATTGCGGCGTTGACTTCAGGCAACGGTAGCGGTGCTTCGCGGCGTTCGGGTAGCGGGCGGCGTTCATCGCGCCCAAATCCTCCTCCGCGCTGACCTGCACCACCTTGACCCGGACCATCACGACGCGGACCTCGGAAACCACCTTGTCCTTCGGGACGACGGACGCCTTGTCCCGGAGGACCGGAACGCCGTTCTCCGCCGCCACCTCCATCGCGTCTGGGAGGACGCGGGCCACGGATTTCGCCACGATCACGATCCCCCCTGCGTTCGCCTTCGTTGCCCGTGAATTTGGCATAGCGGTTGGTATTATTGGCTGACTCCTGCGCCCACGAGGGGAGGAACAGTTTCTCCAGGTCAAGGTCCGTTTCCGGATTGATGTTCATATAAAATACGACAGCCCCAACG
>JANNAO010000074.1:0-1913 GCA_031384405.1 Verrucomicrobiota bacterium
ATTTTTTTTGGGGGGTTTTTCTCACCCCAAATCCCACATAAAGCGGGCTCAAAAACCCCGCCGCTACATCCAGTCTTCACGATTTCAAAATAATTCTCCGCGCCCACCTGGCCGCCCTTGAACACCACTTCGCGTCCATCCACCGGCGAACCCGGCGCGAACGCCCGACACAGCGGCGCACCCGGCGTGAGCGGCGCGATCATCTCCAACGCCTCAATGCCCATCGCTCGCGCCGCGTAACTCGACGTATCGCCGCCCGCGATACAGATGCGGGAGACGGAACTTTGTTCCACCGCACCACGCAGCACTTTCCCGAGCGCGCCGCCGAGAACTTCCGCCGTGCGGCCTTTAAGTTTCGCCGCGATGCGCTTATCGGAACCGCTCTTGGTGGAATGAACGATCACGCTGCGCCCAGCTTGTAGAAGTTTTGCGGCAGCGTCAGCAGCGCGTTTGATTTCGCGAGTTGAAATTCTTGCACTGGCGAGTGCCGTGACATCCAACGCCACTTCCGCAAAACCATTCTTCAAAGCCCACGCAATCTGCCCGCTCGTGACGGGCGAGCAGCTACCTGATCCGACGAGAAGCGATGTAGCGGCGGGCATCTTGCCTGCCGTAGAGGGCGGCATCTTGCCGCCCGGATTGGCAATCGAACTTGAGACAACCTTGGAATATTCCGCGCGCCTAGAACTATTCACGCCTGTTCCGCCGGGCTGGAAGCCCGACTCTACGGCAGGCAAGATGCCCGCCGCTACAGTCCAAGCTGCCGCCAATGCCGATTCGATTCCCGACGAGCCGACGGAGAACAGAGGTTGCTCCTCACTGGCAAACTCCTCTAAAAAAACGCCAATGCGCGCGACATGCTCCGCAGTGGTCGCGTCAAACAACACCACGTCTGGATTTTCGGCGAGCATCATCGCAAGTTCCACGCGTGATGGATTCAGTGGCAAGGCCAATTTAGAAATGTCATACAACGCCACGCGCTTCTTCGTTTGCTTCGCCAGATGTTTTCTCAAATCCGCCTCCGTCATCGGCGTGACGGGATGCTTGCTGATGGACGGATGCCGATCCAGCCGGTGTATCGCGCCCGCACTGCCGATGCCGTAGCGGGCGAAGTGCTGACCGAAAATCGTGTAGCGGCCCAGTGCGGGCGCAGCGACGAGCAGCGGAATGAACGGCGCGGGAAAAATCTTTGCCGCCACATCCATCACGCGACCAATGCTGCCGACTGTGGGCGATGAATCAAACGTGGAGCAAACCTTGTAGTGAACGTGACGCGCGCTGAGTTTCTTGAGCGCGAGCAAGGCGGGCTTGAGTTCGTGCTCCATCGCATCCGGCGCAAGCGAACGCGTCTTGCCCGCAACGCCGATGGCTTGCAGGCCGGGAAACTTTTTCAACTGTGCGGGCGTGGGTGGTGCGATGAACAACGCCGTGCGAATACCTGCGAGCGTGAGTTGCTCCAGCGCATCCGTCGAGCCGGTGAAGTCGTCGGCGTAGAATGTAAGGAGGAGCTTGCTCATGGCTCAAAGGCGGAACATTCAACATTCAACGCCCAAGGAAGCACACGGGCGATCAACCTTGGATGTTCGGTGTTGAATGTTGAATGTTTCATTTTCCCTTCCCAAATTTCTCCACTGACTTCTTCAACTCAGGATACTTCGCCGCCGCCTGCTCCATCGTCAGTCCTTCGACCGCCGCTTCCCACCACTTTTGCAACGAGCGCACACCCGCCGCCGGTCCATCGGGATGCGCCATGATGCCGCCGCCCGCCATGTAAAGCAGGTCAACCGTCTTAGTGCGCCGATAGGTTTCGCAGGCTTGGCCGCCCCATTGACCGGAGGAAACGACGGGAAGAATCGAGACGCTGTTGGTAGTGGGACAGGCATCTTGCCTGTCCGGTTGCGTGTCCAAACTGG
>JANNAO010000573.1:0-4939 GCA_031384405.1 Verrucomicrobiota bacterium
CGCCGATGTCTGCGATGGCCGCCCGCACAACGACATCGTGATCGCCGCGCTCGCGGATGGTGTGGGTCGCGCCGAGATGGGGCGCGAGGCTGCGGAGAAAACCGTCGCGAACTTCATCAGCTATTTCAAATCGCGCCCGCGTGGCTGGAGCATCCGCAAGGCGCTGGAGGAATTTTCCAAACTCATCAATCGCTCGTTGCATCAGGAATCCATGACGCGCTTCGAGCGGGTCGAATTGCTCTGCACCGCCGCTGTCACGGTGATCGAAGGCGACCGCTTGCATGGCTTGAACGTCGGCGACTCGCGGGTTTACCTCCTGCGCGGCAACAAGCTGACGCAACTCTCCGTGGATCACGCCGAGACGCAGCCGGGTTATCAACACGTTCTCCAACGCGCCATGGGCATGGAGGCCGAAGTCGCGCCGCATTTTTTTGAAACCGATGTGTGCGCCGGCGACACCGTGTTGCTCTGTTCCGACGGCATCACGAGCGTGTTGAATGATCGCCACATTCTCGCGCAACTCGCCACGCATAGTTCCGCTCGCACACTCATCAGTCACGCTCGCGAACATGCCACGGAGGAAACTCTCGACGACATGTCCGCCGTGGTCATCGAGATTGAAGCGGTTGATCCGTTCAGCGCGAGCGGGCAGGCGCGGCTGGAAATTCCCGAGAAGCTCGAACCCAGCCAGGTCGTTGACGGCTTCGCGCTGAAACAATCCTTCAAGCGCAGCGACCGCACCTGGGTCGCCACGCGCAACGGCGGATCATTCGTGCTGAAATTTGCGCCGCTCCAGGCCCGCGACAACGACGCCATCCACAGCCAGTTCGTCCGCGAAATCTGGACGGCCACGCGGTTGCAGGCGGATTACTTCGCCCGCGCGTTCGTGCCCGAAGGCCAGCAACTCCTCTATTACGTTCAGGAATATCATCCCGTTCCCACGCTCAAACATTTCATCGCGGAAAAGCCACTCGATGTTCCCGAAGCCGTCGCGCTCGCAAAATTTCTCCTGAACGCCGGACAATTCCTGTTGAGCCACGAACTCGTTCACGGCGACTTGAAGCCGGAAAACATTCTCGTCTTCAAACGCGGCGACCAGCTTGATTTCAAACTTATTGATTTCGGCAGCATCACCGGGGAATTCACCGTCACCTCGCGGGCTGGCACACCGAGTTATCTTGCTCCGGAACGCTTCGCCGCCGCGCCGCTGTCTGAGCGCACCGAGATTTTCGCGGTGGGTGTGACTGTGTTTGAATCGCTCACCAGCAAATATCCCTACGGCGAAATCGAACCGTTCCAGACGCCGGTGTTCAAGGCCGCACAAGCCCCGACCAAGCTGAATCAAAACATTCCAGCGTGGCTCGAAGCGATCTTGTTGCGCGCCGTCGCCGCCGATCCGGAAGCGCGCTACCAGAATTATTCCGAGATGAAATACGATCTGGAACATCCCCAGACCGTGCGCCCGTTTTATCCCAAGAACGCCCGGCTGATCGAACGCAACCCGCTGTTGTTTTTCAAAATCGGATTCTTCGTCTTGTTCCTGATCAACCTCATTCTGCTCGTGCTCCTCTTGAATCGCAAATGAGCCACCGCCCCTCCAACTCAAACGGCCACGATCAGCGCACGCTGATTGACGACCTATTGGCGGAGCAGCAAAAGCTCACGGCAGTAGATCGTTTTTCACGACAGCACGACGCCAATCAATTACCAGCGCAGGCAAAGTATTATCGCGACCTGATCCCGCTCACCAAACCGCAACCCGGCCAGCAATACGCCTTCGAGGTGAATCTCGATCAATGTTCCGGCTGCAAAGCCTGCGTCACCGCCTGTCATTCGCTGAATGGACTGGACGAGGACGAAGTCTGGCGCAGCGTGGGTTTGTTGGTAAGCGACTTTTCCGGTAGCCAATCGGCAATTCAACAACACGTCACCACCGCCTGCCATCATTGCGCCGATCCCGGTTGCGCCAACGGCTGCCCCGTTCTCGCCTACGACAAAGACTCCGTCACCGGCATCGTGCGGCATCTCGATGATCAATGTATAGGCTGCCAGTACTGCGTGATGAAATGTCCCTACGAAGTCCCGCAGTATTCCGCCAAGCGCGGCATCGTTCGCAAGTGCGACATGTGCGCGAACCGTCTGGCTGTCGGCGAAGCGCCCGCCTGCGTGCAAGCCTGCCCGCACGAAGCCATCAAGATCACGTTGTTTGAAACCCAATCGGCAATCGGCAACCTGCCGCGACAGGGCGCAAGCACGGCGGGTCGGCAATCGGCAATTCCTTTTCTCCCCGATTCTCCCGACCCACGCATCACGCTCCCGACCACGCGCTACAAATCCACCAAGTCGCTTCCGTCCAGCTTGCTCGCCGCCGATCACGCGCGCGTGACTCCAGCGCACTCCCATTTGCCTCTCGTGTTCATGCTCGTCCTGACTCAACTCGCCGTCGGCGCGAGCGTCGCAGCGGTGTTCATAGAGGGAGCGAAGTTGCTCACGATGGTCGCCGCTGGCGTGGGTGCGGGCGCATTAGGCATCGCATCGCTGCATCTCGGTAAACCGCTCAAGGCTTGGCGCGCATTTCTGGGCTGGCGCAAGTCATGGTTCAGTCGCGAAGTCATCGTGTTTGGTGGTTACGCTCCCTTGGCGATGACTGCCGCCGCATCGTTTTGGTTCGCGCCGCTTGCGCCGTTTCAAAAGCTGTTCACTCTTGCCGCCGCCGCGACCGGTCTGCTCGGTGTCGCTTGTTCGGCGATGATCTACGTGGACACGCAGCGCGAATTCTGGCGCGCGTCACAATGCTTTGGAAAATTCTTCGGCACAACTCTGCTGCTCGGCGCCGCGACGGTATTGGCGATGACAAACTCCGCGAGTTTGCCGCTGATCGCCGTGTTGCTCATTACGACTGTCGTGAAACTTGGTTTCGAGAATCGTGTTTTCCAACAACTTGTGGACGAGGACACGCTCGCGCTCACGTCGTTGAACAAGACTGCGCGGTTGATGACGGATGAACTTGGCTTGGCAGCCCGCCTGCGTGTGGCTTGCGGAATCGTGGGAGGAATCGTAATGCCGTTGTTCTTCGTGATGAATCACGCTGTGGCGGCGTTGGCCGTCGGTGCGTTAGCTTTGTGTGTCGTGGGGGAATTGTTGGAGCGCTACCTGTTCTTCACTGCGGTCGCGCCCGCAAAAATGCCGGGAGGTTTTGTCGCGTGAGTGCTGCAAAAGAAAATACGTTGCTGCGCCAATGGCATGGTGCGCTGACTCAAGACTTGGTGTTGCACCCCGGCGATTTCGGACTGGGTCGAGTTCCCGCAAAGTACGCCCCCACCGCCACCACGCGCGTGACCTGCGGTTTCTGTTCCACCGGTTGTTCGCTCGACATCCATCTCAAGGATGGCGTCGCCGTGAACCTCACGCCCACCGCGGATTATCCGGTGAACCTCGGCATGGCGTGTCCAAAAGGTTGGGAAGCACTGAATTGTTTGTCCGCGCCCGACCGCGCCACTGCGCCGCTGTTGCGCCAGCCGGACGGCTCGATGAAAGCCGTGACGTGGGACGACGCGATGAAAACTTTCGTCGCGAAGTTCAAAGCCATCATGACCGAGCACGGCCCGGAGAGCGTGGCGTTCTTGAGTACCGGCCAGATTTGCACGGAAGAACTCGCGCTGCTGGGAACGCTCTGGAAGTTCGGCATGGGTGCGTTGCATTGCGACTCGAATACGCGCCAGTGCATGGCTACGAGCCACGTTGCCTACAAGCAAAGCCTGGGTTTCGACGCGCCGCCGTTCACTTACGCGGACTTTGAATTGAGCGACACGATGATTTTCATCGGCGCGAATCCGTGCATTGCGCACCCGATCATGTGGCAGCGCGTGCTGCGGAATAAAAACAATCCGCACCTCATCGTCATTGATCCGCGCCGCACGGAAACAGCTTCCTGCGCGACGCAACATCTGCCGCTCGCACCCAAGTCCGATCTTACGTTGCTCTACGGTCTCGCGAATCTCCTCGTGCAAAACGGCTGGGTGAACAGCGAGTTCATCGCGCAAAGCACTACGGGCTACGCGGAGTTTGCCGAGTTCGTGCGCCAGTTCACGCCGGACAAAGTTGCGGCGGAAACCGGTCTGACCGTCGGTGAAATCTATCGGTGCGCGGAATCAATCCATCGCGGCAAGGCGGTTTCGTTCTGGTGGACGATGGGCGTGAACCAAAGTCACGAAGCTGTCCGCACCGCGCAAGCCATCATCAATCTCGCGTTGATGACGGGCAATATTGGCAAGCCCGGCACCGGCGCGAACAGCATCACCGGCCAGTGCAACGCGATGGGTTCGCGCCTCTACGCCAATGTCACGAGTCTGATCGGTGGCCGTGATTTCATGAAGGCCGAGCACCGCGCGCATGTCGCCAAGTTGCTCAATATCCCGCTCGACGCCATCCCGACGAAAAATTCCTGGGCCTACGATCAAATCATTGACGGCATCCGTGTCGGAAAGATCAAGGCGCTCTGGGTCATTGCGACGAATCCGACGCACTCTTGGGGCGCGAAGCACGGTAAAGATTCCGCTGGCACGAACGCGATATTTGACAAGTTGGACTTTCTCGTCGTGCAGGACATGTTCACCACCACGGACACGGCGAAGCGCGCGGATTTACTTTTACCCGCCGCTGGGTGGGGCGAGAAGGAAGGTACGTTCATCAACAGCGAACGCCGCATCGGATTGACCAAGAAAGTTTCCCGTGCGCCCGGTGAAGCGCTGACCGACTTCAACATCTTCCGCCTGCTCGCGCACTATTGGGGCTGCGGCGAGATGTTTGCGGAGTGGAGTTCGCCTGAGGCGGCATTTCAAATCCTCAAAAAACTTTCCGCTGGCCAGCCGTGTGACATCATCGGCATCGCGGATTACAAGCATCTGGATGAGTGCGGTGGG
Source organism: Verrucomicrobiota bacterium (assembly GCA_031384405.1). Classification (GTDB taxonomy): domain Bacteria; phylum Verrucomicrobiota; class Verrucomicrobiia; order Limisphaerales; family JADLHS01; genus JADLHS01. The sequence continues at coordinate 4,923 of JANNAO010000573.1, forward strand.
ATTCAGTGGCCGTGGAC
>JANNAO010000582.1:0-3445 GCA_031384405.1 Verrucomicrobiota bacterium
TTCAAAGACTACGTCCGCTCGGAAACACGCCGTCAGTTTCTGCGGCGGGGCGCAAATTTCCTCGGCACGGCGGCACTCGCGGCACTCGCGCCCAACATGCTTTTTGCGGAAGAGAAAAAGACAAAGCCGGATGCGCCGACCTTGCAGGACGTGATGAAGGCCATGGGGCCGCACTTCCCGCCGAAGGCAAAGCGCGTGATCTATCTGCACATGGTCGGCGGGCCGTCTCAGGTGGATTTGTTCGATCACAAGCCGGTGATGAATGATTGGTTTGATAAAGAATTGCCGGACACGATCCGCATGGGGCAACGCTTGACCGGGATGACGAGCGGGCAGAAACGTTTTCCTGTCGCGCCGTCGAAATATAAATTTGAGAAGCGCGGCAAGAACGGGATGTGGGTTTCAGAGTTGCTCCCGTGGACGGCGAAGATGGTGGATGATCTGACATTCATCCGCACGATGCACACCGAGGCGATCAATCACGAACCCGCCATCACTTACATGCAGACGGGCAACATGGTCACGGGGCGTCCGTGTCTCGGGTCGTGGGTTTCCTACGGGCTGGGTTCGATGAATGAAAACCTGCCGACGTTCGTGGTGCTGGTCGCGAAGCCATCGAACACAGAGCAGATTCAAGCCATCTCCGCGCGGCTGTGGTCGTCGGGTTATTTGTCCGGCGAACACGCGGGGGTTTCGTTCCGCTCGGCAGGCGATCCTATTTTGTTCATCAACAACCCCGACGGCGTGAACGAAAAAGTGCGGCGCAAAACTCTCGATGGTTTGAGAGCGTTGAACGAAATCAATTATCGCGAAGTAGGCGATCCCGAAACGCACACGCGCATCCAGCAGTACGAACTCGCGTTCCGAATGCAGGCCAGCGTGCCAGAACTCACCGCGATCACGAACGAACCCGAATCCACCTACGCGCTTTACGGTGACGAAGCGAAGAAGCCGGGCACGTTCGCGAACTCGGCGTTGATGGCGCGGCGGCTGGTCGAACGCGGCGTGAGGTTCGTGCAGATTTATCACAACAACTGGGACACGCATTCCAACACTTCCGGTCGCCTGCCGAGCCAGTGCAAGGACGTGGATCAGGCGTGCTATGGATTGATCCAGGATTTGAAAGCGCGCGGGATGCTCGAAGATACGCTTGTGGTCTGGGGCGGTGAATTTGGCCGCACGATCTACACGCAGGGGAATTTGACGAAGGATAATTACGGGCGCGATCATCATCCGCGATGTTTCACGATGTGGATGGCTGGCGGCGGCGCGAAGCCCGGCGTGATCCACGGCGAGACGGACGACTTCAGTTACAACATCGTGAAGGACGGCGTTCACATCCGCGACTTTCACGCGACGGTGCTGCAACTGCTCGGCTTCGATCACGAACGGTTCACGCATCGTTACCTCGGATTGGACCAGCGGCTGACGGGAGTGGAGAAGGCGAATGTGGTGAGGGAACTGATCACGTAGAACTTATCCCGCCAGCTTCCGCACCAGCCGATTCTCCTCGCGCTTCATTTTTTGCCGGTCAGCGGCGCGATGATCGTCGTGTCCTGTGAGATGCAAAATGCCATGCACGATGTAGCGAACCAACTCAGCCTGCCACGTCGTGCGAAAACGTTTCGCCTGCCGCACCGCTTCATCCACGCAGATGAACAACTCGCCGTTCAGCGACGCGCATGGTGCCGGGGTTGATTTGCGACGCGAAACCTGTTCCGGCGTGTGATCAAACGTGATGACATCCGTTGAACCTTCGTGCTGAAGAAAAGTTTCATTCACCAGCGTCATCTCCTTGTCAGCGACAAAGGTCACGCCCAGTTCCGCCTCGGCGATCTGCAATTCCTCCAGCAACGCCAGCGTGATGTTGCGTAGCTCCCGAAGGTCAAGCTTTCGCGAACGTTGACGATTGAGCAACGTGACGTGAAGCGATTTTTGCGCGACAGCCATGATTTATTCCGGCTTCGGTTTGCCGCGATGCTCCTCGTACGCCGCGACGATGCGTTGCACGAGTTGATGTCGAACGACATCGCGCTTGCCGAACTCCACCACCGCGATGCCTTCCACGTTGTGCAACACGCGATGCGCCTCCAGCAGCCCGGAATGTTTGTGCGACGGTAGATCAACCTGCGTTTCATCCCCGGTGATCACCGCCTTCGATCCGTGACCGAGCCGGGTGAGAAACATCAGCATCTGCTCCGTCGTGGAATTTTGCGCCTCGTCCAAAATGATAAACGCATTGTTCAACGTCCGACCGCGCATGTAGGCCAGCGGCGCGATCTCGATCACGTTTCGTTCTGTGAACTTTTGGATTTCCTCCGCCGGCAGCATGTCCTGCAACGCATCATGCAGCGGCCTCAGATACGGCATGATCTTCTCGTAAAGATCGCCCGGCAGAAATCCCAGCGCCTCGCCCGCTTCCACAGCCGGTCGCGTTAGAATGATCCGTGAAACTTTCCCCTCGCGCAGCGCGGAGATCGCCATCGCCACCGCGAGATACGTCTTGCCTGTGCCCGCCGGGCCGATGCCGAACGTGATGTCGTGTTTGCGGATCGCCTCGATGTATTTTTTCTGGCCAACCGTCTTCGCGGTCACGCCAGCTTTGCGCTCGTGCGTTTGGACACGGTCGTTCATCAAATCCTTGAGCGTCGTGACGCCCTCGTGCTTCACCACGTTGAGCGCGTGCGTGAACTCGCGATTCTTGATGGACGATCCTGCCTTGAGCGACGCTTCGAGCGACACAAACAATTGCTTCGCGCGATCCAGTCCGTCCGCCGGGCCGTCCAATTTGATCCATCCATCGCGCACGGTGGCCTTGACGCCGAGTTGTTTTTCCAACGCCTCCAAGTTGTGAGGATCGCTGTTGAACAACTGCTGCGCGATGCGGGCGTTGTCGAAATGAAGTGTTTCAGTGGGCATGGGTTGGGGCGGTTAAATCGTTGAGAGGTTAAATGAGTGATCGGTTAAATGAGGTTGGGTTTCGCAGCGCGCGTCGTAGTCATGAACTGATTTAACATATTTAACCCATTTAACCTTTTACTCATTCATCGCCGCGCGCAGCTTTGCCGCCAATTCCGTCAATGCCTGCGGCACGACGCTGGTGTCCGCGATGACGGCCATGAAATTCACGTCGCCGCTCCAGCGTGGGACGATGTGGATGTGGACGTGTTCGATGATGCCCGCGCCCGCAACTTTGCCGAGGTTGATCCCCACGTTGAATCCATCCGGCTTCATCTCGCGCTTCAGCACGGCGATGCACCGACGCACGAGCTTCCACAAGTCCGACACTTCTTCATCCGTGAGACCGTCGAGGTCGGGCGATTGTTTGTAGGGCACGACCATCAGATGTCCGCCCGTGTAGGGATAACGATTCAGCAACGCGTAACACGTCCGGTCGCGCGCGATGACGAAATTGCCCACGTCGTCGCTGGATTGCGCGATGCTC
>JANNAO010000023.1:0-12296 GCA_031384405.1 Verrucomicrobiota bacterium
ATCCTGTGACGCGGCAGAACGGACTCTGCCAGCAACAACAAAGCAACACGGCCTCCCCGCCGAACACGAATCATGGGTCTATTTGATACATTCAAGAAATCCGTCAGTGCCAAGGAAACGGCCAGCACGGCAACTCAGAAATCCACCACGCCCGTTGCTGCTCGCAATCCCAACACGGATCAAAGCGGCGGTGTGATCACCAGCGCCAGCCGGGATTTGAGCAACATCACTGAAAAACTTTTATTCGTCGGCACCCCCGCAGACTGGAGTCAGGTGATTGACCGCGATCTGCATCGCCTGCAACAGACTTGGGGATTGCAATTTCTGCCGGACACCACCCAGGCCATTCAAGCCCTTCAGGAAGAACTTTACGCGGTCGTTGTCCAAGCATCCGCCGCCGCAGACCCGGCATTGGCGGAGGCTTTGAAGAAAATTTCCACCAAGACCGTGCGCGTCGTCTTGTGCGACACTGCTGATCGGAGCGAAGTCGCCCGCTGGAGCGCGACGGGAGCGAATCCCATTTCTCAAACCACCGACGCCGCGAATCTCGCCGCCAACATCAGCCGCATCGCCCGCGTTCAGGAATGGATGGCCGATGCGGGCATCAAAAAACTTCTCGCGCTCTGTCGCAAACTTCCCGCGATGCCAAAGCTCTACGCGCAGGTTTCCAAAGAACTCTCGTCGCCGAACGGCTCAATTGATGTCGTGGCGCAATTGATCGCTCAAGACCCGGTGATGACCGCGAAAATTCTGCAAGTGGTCAACTCCGCGTTCTTCGCGCTCGGTCGCCAAGTCAGCGAACCTTCCGATGCCGTGATGTTCCTCGGTGCGGAACGCACGCGCTCATTGATCCTGCTCGCGGGAGTGTTCACACAATTTGATGGGGTCGGTTGTCCCGGCTTCATGCCTGAACCGATCTGGAATCACAGCCTGCAAGTCGGCGCATTGGCTCGCACGATCACGATGGCGGAAACCAAGAATGCCAAGCTCGCTGAAGCTGCGTTCACGGCGGGACTCATTCACGACATGGGCAAACTCATCCTCGCCGCGAATGTCCCGGCGATGTGCAACTCCATCGAGCAACTCCACAAATCCAAGCAATTGACCCAGCGCGAAGCGGAGATGCAAGTGCTCGGCACGACCCACGCCGAACTCGCAGCGTGTCTGCTCGGCACCTGGGCATTGCCGCTGCCCGTCCTTGAAGCCGTCGCATGGCATCATCATCCTGAACGATCCTCGGACAAAGGTTTCACCCTGCTCACCGCCGTCCACGCCGCGAACGTCTTCGCTTACGAACTCGGTTGTGGCAGCGGAACGAACGCACTGCCCGAGACATTTGATCATCCGTATCTGATCCAGATTGGACTGGGTGCCACCCGTAATGACTGGCGCAAGGCGTGCAACGTACCGCATCGCGCCGAGGAAGATGCAGAACACGCCAAGTTCAGAATCCGGCACGACGCCAAACATAGGTGATCCGTCCGCGTCGTGTTTCTTCGGTGACAATTTTCACGAGCATTATCTCCCTGTGATGACTTGTGTATGACTTCGGGTTGGTGGGGACGCGCTGCCGCGCGAGGTGCCTACCGGCAGGTTAGGCACCGCCAATCCAAATCTTCTTCCGGCTTGCGTGCCGACGGTTTCTGTGGGAAACCGTCGGCGCAATGAAAACCAAAGACGAGATCGTTGCCAACTGGCTGCCGCGTTACACCGGCACGGCACTCAAGGATTTCGGCAAACACATCCTCCTGGTCAACTTCAACCACTACGTCCGACTCTTCGCCAAGTGGCACAAAGTCCCCGTGCGCGGTGCGGATCGTCCCATGCCCAACGCCACCGCAGGAGGCATCACCATCATCAATTTCGGCATGGGCAGCGCGAGCGCAGCCACCGTCATGGACCTGCTCCACGCCATCTCGCCGCAAGCCGTGTTGTTCCTCGGCAAATGCGGCGGACTCAAACACGTCGCCAATCTCGGCGACCTCGTCTTACCCATCGCCGCGATCCGTGGCGACGGCGCATCGAATGATTATTTTCCGCCAGAAGTTCCCGCGCTACCCGCGTTCAGTCTCCAGAAAGCCATCTCCACCACCATCCGCGATCACAAACGCGATTACTGGACGGGCACTGTCTATACCACCAACCGCCGCGTCTGGGAACATGACGAAGAGTTCAAAGCGTATCTGAGGAAGATTCGTTGCATCGGCATAGACATGGAGACGGCCACGATCTTCATCACGGGATTCCACAACGAGATCACCACCGGCGCGTTACTGCTCGTCTCAGATCAACCCATGTCGCCCGAAGGCATCAAGACCGCCGCGAGCGATGAAAAGATCACGCGCGAATTCGCCGACAAACATCTGCGCATCGGCATTGATTCGCTCCATCAGTTGATCAATCGCGGCCTGACCGTGAAGCATCTGCGGTTTTGAAGATTGGAGTGGTTCTTCACTGTTTTCAGTTGAGCCGTGAATCGGAAGCGAGCTGTCTCCACGGCCTCCCTTGCCCCTTCATGGTTTCCTAGCTTCCTTATTAAAAACCATTCCCTCTCGTCCGACATGAACACGGGCGGGGATGAATAAGGAATCCAGGAATCCAGGAAAGGAAAACAGATTCCTTCTCCCCGTCGTAAGGGGCGAGGGAGAATTCTACGCCGCAGCTCTACAATTTGCCGCCGCACTTTGTATCTCCACTTCAAATCCGTTGATATTATCGCAACCCGGTTGTCGGTGAATTGGTCAAATCACCGCCACGACGGAATCGCCCATCGTAGCCACGCTGAAGATCGTCGCTGGTCCAAAGCTTCTTGTCAGCCCCGGCGGAACGGACTTCGTAACGGCCACCACCAAGTGCGTGGAAGAACAGCGGCGTGTTCCAACGATCAATCAACTCCCCCTCCGCGTTCAGCGCGATGTGCTGGCTCGGAAGAAACTCCTCGCGCGCTCCGTTCTTGCCGCGAAACAAATCCGACCAGTCTTCGTTCGCGCTCAATGGACGATTCGCAGCGGACTTGAGCAGCAGCAGCGAGTTTTCCATGAGGCGCGACATGAGCGTGAGATCGTTCTCCGGGGGGAAGTTGGTGTTCGCATAATCGCGCAGGATGGTTTCGCCGAGAAGCGGAGCGGCGTTTGTTGAGACGATGATTGCGGAAGACGAAACCGTCGTGACGGAGATGTTGGATTGAACCGCTTCAGCGACGGTCGGCTGCTGAGTGCCAGAGCGCGGCGCAGAAAATTTCCAGCGCATCTTGGTGAACAGCAGCACTAGGACGAACAGCATCGGCAGTGCGATGAGTATGAGGACATATTTTTTCAACGCATGAACCTCCAGTCTCCAACATGCAATCGCCAAGGGAGAACGATGTTTTGATTCTCATTAACACCCGGCTTCAGCCGGGTGTTGGTGTCTGGACTGGATGAAAACCGTTTCAACGGTTTCTTGCACGCGCCTGTAAAACCGTTGAAACGGTTTTGCCCTGCACCGCATTTCACACCGGGCTGAAGCCCGGTGTTAATGAGAACGCTGAGTCCTCTCGAAGCTTTCTTCACGGCAGCACAAACCCTATCGGCGGGGCGACCGAAGCGGGATTCCAGAAGTTCGCCACGTTCGGCAGCACGTAAGGCATGTTGCCGGATGACACGCCAAACCAGCGCAGCAGTTCTGCAAAATACAAATCCGCCGACATGCTCGGCAGCAACCGCCCGCCGCGACCCACATCGTTCGGGCCGTCGAGCGTGAGATCGGGATACGTGCCGAAGATTTTTCCGCCGTCCACCTTGCCGCCGAAGACCATCGCGTTCGCGCCCCAGGCGTGATCCGTGCCGCGTCCATTCGAGCGCAGCGTGCGACTGAAATCCGATGCGCTGAATGAGATCACGTCGTTTTGCAGGCCGAGCATTTCAAGTGCTTGCTGATACGCGCCGATGGCGGCATCGAGCGTGGAGAGCATTGTGGCCTGCGTGTTCAGCAATTCGCCGTGATGATCCCAGCCGCCGTAGTTGACGAAGAACGTCTGCCGCTTCAATCCCAGCAAGCTGCGAATCTTGATTGTCTTCACCACTGCCTTGAGCGTCGTGGCGAGATAATTGGCCGGAGGGAACAACGCGTCCACCGCTCCGCCGAGTTGCGCGGTGGCGGAATCAAACTGCGTCTGGAAGATCAACTGTGCGTCGTTGCTCTGCTTGGTGAGTTGCGAAAAACTTTCTGTGAGCAGGTTCGTGTAATGTTGGTTGAGCGTGTTCTGCAACGCGGAGTTCTTGATCTGAAGCGGATTCGGATTTGCGCCGCCGGTGTTGCCTTCAAACGACAACGCGCCGCTCGGCGTGATGACGAATTGCTGCGTGGAGTTGCCGACTTGAAACACGTTGTTGCCGCCGAGCGAAATGCTCATCGAGTTGCCGCCCGTGTTGTAATACGCGCTCAAGATGTCCGAGCAGCGTCCGGCCCAGCCGCTCAACTGCGCCTGACCCTGCGGCACGGCGGTCTGCCATTGCTCGATCTGGTCGCTGTGCGAGAACAACGCCTTGGGCACGGGCAACGCGGCGTTGTTTCCATTTTCCCACGCGTTGAACTGCGCCTTGGTGATGGGTGAAACCAGCGTGCCGATGTTCGAGACGAACGAGAGCCGACGCTTGCCTGCGAACGCGCCGGTGCCGTTGGCCATCGCCTGCAAATTCGCGCACGACGGATGCAGTCCGTAATTCGCAGACGGCGCGGTGAGTTGGCGAAGTGCATTGCGATCCAACGCGAGTCCGCCATCGCTGCCGAACGCGCCGCGCGTGGCCGAGTAAGTGTTGTAAGCCGACTGTTCCCACGGCACGAGCATGTTGAACGAGTCCATGCCGCCGCTGAGAAAAATGCAGACGAGTGCTTTGTTGTCGAGCGGGCCGCCTTGCGCGGCGACGCTGTTGGCAAGCTTGAGATTGAGGAGCGTGTTGAGGATCGCCGACGAACCAACGGCGGCGCAGTTGAGTTGCTTGAGAAAGCCGCGACGTGAAATGGGTTTGCTCATAAGGGTGTAAATCCGAAGGACGAAATCCGAAATCCGAAAGAAGCTCGAAGCCCGAAATCCGAATTCACACTCGAACACTCGTGCGCTCTTGTTCGGCCCTCGGATTTCGGATTTCGGATTTCAACATTCATCTCTGCACCGCTCCTTCCGGACACGCCGCCGCGAGATAGACGGCGAGACGCGTTCTCAGCAGCCTGTCGTACGACGGCACTTGATTGATCGCGTTCAGAATGCTGTCGCGCGTCGGATAACTCATCGAGCCACCGCAGAACAGCAGGTTGACCAGGTCCACGAGTTGCGCGGAGTTGCCCGCTTGCGCCATGAGTTCGGAATAGTCCGGCGGAAAACTGTAAGCACTGTATTGGTTCAATCCAATCTGCGTCATCTCCCAAAGCTTGTTCGGGAACGAGATGCTCGAATAACTGTCGGTGATCTGGAACGCCGGGCCGACGAGTCCGTTCAACGTGAGCAGTCCGGGTGGCTGATAACCGGGGCGGAAGAAGTTGAACACGCTCGGCGAATACGTCGGCTCCTGGAACGCCGCTGAGTTAAACTCGCCCCACGTCCACCAGAGCAGATTGGTGTAACGACCCACGTTGCCCGCGCGAGCGATCGCCAGCGCGCGATTCACCGGCTCTTTCAATCGCCCAAACTCCGGCGCGCTCATGAACCACCTCGCGTCACGCGCTTCCTCATCGAGCAGGATGGCGCGCACGACAGCGGCGAGATTGCCGCGCTTGCCCGTGCCGTCGTTGGTGAACTTGGCTGCGATGCGTGCGACGTAATTCGTGGACGGATTGCTCGTGATGAGAAATTGAATGAGTTGTCGGCTGATGAACGGCGGTGTGTTCGGATGCTCGAAAAGATTTCGCAACGCGTCGTCCACATCGCGGATGCCGTTCTCCACCGTCGGCGCGCGCACGGGAATTGTTTGACCGTTCAATAACGTCTTCGCGCCGAAGTCGTGTTTCTCCGCCCACATCTGCATCGGCACGGAACTGTCGTCATCGCTCCAGCCATTGCCACCCCACGGTTGGCCGCCGAACCACAGGCCGGTGAACACACGCGCGAACTCGGTGATCTGCGCGTTGCCATAAGTCGGGATCGGCTGGCTCAACCCATCGAGCTGACGCGTGCCGTCCTGATTCAACTCCCAAAGGCCGATGCTGAACAACTGCTTTATTTCGCGCGCGAAGTTCTCATCAGGATACTGATTGATCTCCGGACGCGCTTTTTGATTTCCAATGTGACTGAGGTAACGACCCATCACCGGATGGAACGTCACTTCGCGCAACACGTCGGCGTAATTTCCAAACGCGTTGCGGACGAAGATGTCGTAGTAATCCGAGACGCCGAGCGGTTTGTTTTCAAGGTTCGGATCGCGCCGGGACACGACACAAATCTGGCTCAACGCAAACGCCACGCGCTGTCGCAACTGATCCGGCCCGGCGACCGCGCCACGCGCGAATGGAGTCGTGCAGTTGTTGCCGAAGATGAAATTGTCCATCTCGCTATAAACGTAGGTGTCGTCCGTGCGCGGGCCGTTGAAGTCCGCGTAGATCGCTTCCATGTACGGACGATGCAGCGACGCGGGCTGATTCGTGATCTGATCATCAATCCACGCCGCGATGCCGAGTTGTTGCACGCGATCCATCTCGCGCAACGTCACGCCGAACGTCGCCTGCTGGAGCAACCGCGCCGCCTGAGCGCGCGTGACCAAACCCGTGCTGCTGCCGCCCGGCCCGCCGCGCATCTGCTCGACGAATGATGCGAAGTCGCCCGTGACTGTGCCCGTGACCAAACCATTGTTCGCGATGATCGGAACATTCGTGTGCGTGCTGTTCGCGCGAAGCGGATCGCTGCCTAGCACGGCTTCATGCCAATCCTTCCCGGCGTCTCTGTCGGTGTCTTTGTCGTCGGTGGACACGCGATAGAACTCCCGGTTTGTGGTCGCAAAACGATTCGTCAAGACAGCGAACGCATTCGTGCCGGTGAGCCACGAGACGCCAGCGTATTGCGTCCAGTTCGTCAGCGTGCTGCTGGTGAACAAGCGTTGATCTTTCGCAGATTGATTCGGCCAAGCGACGACCGCGTCGTTGGTTTGTTTCGTGAGCGTGACCGCTATCTTGGAGTTCGCATCGAACGGATTCGTGCCCCACTTAGCTTCGGCGGCGTTCGATGCGCCGTCACCGTCCGCGTCGCCGTTCGGCGGCAAACCAAAGGCGCGATAGCGCACTTCCCACGCATCAGGCAAACCATTCGCGTCCAAGTCCTGACCGCTCGGCCAAGTTTGTCCGGTGAACGGCGGGCGGCTCGACGCGAGTAACGGATTGGAAGAATTCGCACGTTCGAGTCCGTCGTGGATGCCATCGCCATCGGTGTCAGTCACGAGCGGATTTGTCCCGGCGAGAAATTCATCACGATTGCTCAAGCTATCGCCATCGAGATGATTCGTGGCGTCCGTGGCGAGAAACTTGTTCAAGCCGTTCGCGTCTTCCCACACGTCCGGCATCCCGTCGTTGTCAGAATCTTTTGCGCTCGCGAACGCAGGAAGATTTTCGAGAGCGTTCGTGGTGATGAACATCTTGATGCCCTGATGCACGTTCATGCTGGGCTTGCCCAAGACGCCGGAGTAATCCGTCCATTGCGCCGTGCCGTTGTCCACAGACGCGGCGGCAGTGCAGTTTGTGAACGACCGACTGATGACGACCGTGTTGCTGGTTTGATTGGTGATGCTGAAGTTGATGGTCCAGGAATTTCCGCCCGCACTGCGTTGGGCGAACACGTGGAACTTGAGTCGCGACGAGATGTCCGCGTTGCCGTAGCCGCTGAAACCTAGTTTGGCTTTCAGGTCGGCGGGTGGATTGCCGTAATCCGAATCCCAAATGGTATTCGGGGGTTGGCTCGGCGCGCTGAAGCCTCCATCGGCTGAAGAGTGGAACCGATAAGTGATCCCGCTTTTGTAGTATCGCAATTCCATCCCGAGAACTCGCCAGTCGGAACTCAGCGGATTCTTCACGGCGAAATCCACCAAGATGTCTTCGTCCCAAATCGTCGGCGACATCTCGCCCGCGCCGTGATTCCAGACGAATTGAACGTTCTCGATGTTCCATTCCCAGTTCGTTTGCGACGAGCGGAACAACGGAATGTCGCCGATGTAAGTCGGGCTGTTCGTCGGATTGAACGTCGGATCGGTGTTGCGTTCCGTTTCGTCGCGATCACTCACGCCGTCGTTGTCCGTGTCGGCGAGATTTGGATTCGTCGGAATGGGCGCGTTGACTTCGGCAAAATCAGAAAGCCCATCGCCGTCGCTGTCGGCATTGAGCGCGTTGGCGGCAGTTTCAACATTGTCGTTCAATCCATCGCCATCGGTGTCGGCGAGACGCGGATTGCTGCCGCGCAAAAATTCCTGCGAGTTGCTCAAACCGTCGCCGTCGGAATCTGTCGCAGCGAGCGCGAGCGAGCCGGGTTGCAGCGCATGACGCATCTCATACCAATCAGGAATCCCCGACGCGTCGCTGTCGAGAGTGCGATCAATGATCTGCACTGCGCAGATGCCGAGCGACCAACCTTCGTAGTTCGTGACGTTGAGCGTGACGTTGGTGCTGGTGAGGTTCGTGTAGATCACGAAGTTGGCGTAGGGAAAATTGGTGACGCCCGCGACGCTCTCGACGAAGCCAGTTTGCGGCGGCGTAATCAGCGTGCGGAAGAAACGATCCGTGCTCATATCCGTGCCGAGGCGGATGCGCCCTTTCTGTCCGTCGTAAGAACCGCCGACGATGATGCTGAGATCGTAGTTCGTGAACGGGATGTTGCTCAACGTGAGCGAGGTTTGATTCGTGGTGTAGGCGCGGATGTAACCACTCATCAGCTTACGGTCGGATGAACCCGCGTTGCGGCTCGTATCAACAGAATCGCCCGTCCAACTGAAAGTGAAGTTGCTCAAGATCGTTCCATCGCTGCGGACGATCTGATTCGTGAACGGCGTGAGGATGTCCACCAGGCTGCCGCTAGTGCGACCCCAGGCCATCGGCACCGTGTCGTTCCAGCGCGTCTGCGGAATGACGCCGGCGGTTTCGTTCGTGCCGAGAGCGGCATTCATGTCGTTGAGCGAAACAAAATGAATCCCGATGCCGCCACGGAAAATCGTCGGTGTGCTGGACGCACTGGTTGGATTTGTGCCGACACGTCGCTCAAGAGAATCCGGCGCACCATCACTGTCGGAATCCACGAGCAACGGATTGGATGCGGGTGAACCGTTCACTTCGTCGCCGTCGGAGATGGAATCCCCGTCCGTGTCAGGCTTGTTTGGATTCGTTCCCGCCGCGAACTCTGCGCCGTCGTTCAAACCATCGCTGTCCGAGTCCACGCGATTGGGATTGGTTGAGTTCACGCCAGCGTTGTATTCCTGCAACGCCGTGCGCCCATCAGCATCCTTGTCGCTCGCGGCATCGGCGGCGGTCGTGTCGCTGAGGTTGTTATCCTCCTCCCACCAACGCGCGATGCCGTCACTGTCCGCATCAGCCAGCGCGTTGGTGTCGGCTTCGAGTTGCGCGTAATCAAATTGAATCCAGTAGCCGATGTTGGGACTTATGGGTCCGATGCGACTAATCTCGATGGTGTTTGCGCCAGCAGATGCCAGAACGCTTGCGGCAGAAAAATCCAGAATGATGCGCGTGTCGCGATCCACGCGATTGGAATAGACCAGCGTGGTTGCGCCCGCAGTGTTCTTGAAACGCACGGTGATGTCGTGCTTGCCAGAACCTTCACCACTGGCATTGATGGGTGCGCCAAGCCAGATGCCGCCCCACACGAGTTCCAACGAGAACCGCAGCCGCGATTGTGCGCCCGCCTGCGCGCTGCTCAGGTTGAAGTGAACGCGATTCGTGCGGTCGCCATCCGTGAGTGCGCGTTCCCAACCGAGGTTCGGTTCAGCCACGGCGACAGTGCGGTTCGTGGTGAGTCCGTTGAAGCCGTTGAGATAAGTTCCCGCGAAATAAAAGTCATCGTCCACCACAGGATTGTTCGTCGTATAAACGCTGCCGGGGCGCGCGTCGTTGATGTAATTCTCGGAGGAGAATTCATCCGTGGGGTTGTAGCCAGCGGCCAACGGGTCTTCATCCACGCCGATGAGCCAGACGGTTTGCGACGCGGCGAACAGCGGGACTGTCGCCAAAAAGAAAGTGGCACACGCGAGACTGATGTTACGAATGACTCTCATGCTGGTTCTGTTTCGGATTTGTCGTCACGAGTTTAACACCCGCGACTGACCGGTCAATTGCGCCGACGAGAAAACTTTGTCGTGAAAAATATGTTCTTCGCAAGTTCAGCGTAGCTTCAATCGCCTTGCGTTCACTTCCCACGAATCTAAACTCCGCGCCCGATGTTTGACCTGAACACACTGAACCCGCCGCAACGTTTGGCTGTTGAGACCATCAACGGCCCGGTGTTGATCCTCGCAGGCGCGGGCACAGGCAAGACTCGCGTCATCACGCATCGCATCGCTTACCTGCTCCGCAAAGGTGTCGCGCCCGGCAACGTCCTCGCCGTCACGTTCACCAAAAAAGCCGCTCGCGAGATGCAGGAACGCGTCCGCAAACTCCTCCCGGAAGCAAAACGCCAGAAGCGGCGCGACGGCGAAAAGCCCGACCGCCCTACCATCGCCACGTTTCACTCGCTTTGCGTCCGCATCCTGCGTCAGCACATCGAAAAGCTCGGCTACAAGAAAAACTTCGTCATCTACGACACCACCGAACAGCTCGGTGCGATCAAAAAAATCCTCGCGAACATTTCTGCCAAAGGCGAAAAGACCGATCCCGGCGCGGTGCTGGGGATGTTGAGCAAGTTTAAGAACAGCGGCCAACACGCGACTGCATTTGACGATCCGAATGTCCACGCGCTCGCCCAGCATGTTGCCAAGCGTTACGAATCCGCGCTCCACGCCTGCAACGCCGTGGACTTCGACGATCTGATTCTGCTCACGCTGCGTTTGTTCCGAGAGCATCCCGACGCGCTTGAAGCCTGCCGCGCCAAATATCGCTACGTGATGGCAGACGAGTATCAGGACACGAACGCCGCGCAGTTTGAACTGATTCACTCGTTGACCAAGGTGCATCGCAACCTCTGCGTCGTCGGTGATGACGATCAAAGCATCTACGGCTGGCGCGGCGCGGAGATCGCCAACCTGCTTGATCTGGAAAAGCATTTCCCCGAAGTGAAGATCATCAAGCTGGAGCAAAATTATCGCTCCACGAACACGATCCTCAACGCCGCGAACGCACTCATCAAGAACAACGCCCGTCGTCGCCCCAAGTCGCTCTGGTCTGACAAAGGTCATGGCAACAAGATTTCCCTGCGCGCCTTCGAGACCGATGAAGACGAAGCGCGCGAGATCGTGGCTGCGATTGAGTTCAATCGCCTCGCTCACCGCATCACTTGGGCACAGAACGCGATTCTCTTTCGCACCAATCAGCAATCGCGTCCCATCGAAATGGCCCTGCGCGCAGCGGGCGTCCGCTATCACCTCATCGGCGGGCAAAGTTTTTTTGACCGGCGCGAAATCCGCGATCTGCTCGCCTATCTCAAGACGTTTCTGAATCCGCACGACGACATCAGCCTGCTCCGCATCGCAAACACGCCTGCGCGCGGCCTGAGCGATGTGACGATGGAACGTCTGCTCGCCGCGAGCCACGAGCGAAAGGAATCTGTCTTCGCTTCGATGAAGAATCCGACGGTGACGATGACCTTTCAGGCGCGCACACGGGAAGCGATCGAGGCGTTTGTGGAACTGATCGACCGGAATCAAAGCGAGTTGAACCATCGTTCGCATCACGTCTGGTTGCCGGACGCGCCCACTCCGACTCCGACTGAAGCTGAACTTGCCGCACCGCTCCGCCATCAAAAGCCGAACACGCTCTCCACTTGGACGGATTCCTTCCTCAACGAAACTGGCTACATCGCCGACGTGCGCCGCTCTGAAAAGGACGTTGAAGCTGGAGACAATCGCGTCCGGAGTCTGAAAGATTTCATCGCCACGATGGACAATGCAGGCACACCAAATACATCGTTGGGCGAACGACTCACGGACTTTCTCGAAAACGTCACGCTGGATTCCGACCGCGAAGATGAAGAAGACAAAGCGGGCGATGCCGTGACGCTCATCACGATGCACAGTTGCAAGGGCCTGGAGTTCCCGCACGTGTATGTCGTCGGACTCGAGGACGGCCTCCTGCCGCACTCACGGTCGAAAGTGGAGGGCACGCTCGACGAGGAGCGGCGGCTC
>JANNAO010000233.1:0-1866 GCA_031384405.1 Verrucomicrobiota bacterium
TCGCCGTTCCGAACAGATAATTGGTGAGTTCAGATTCTATTGCATGAAGATCAAAGGATTCCGCTGGTGGATCGTCGCGCTGCTTTTCGGAGCGGCGGTGTTGAATTATGTGGATCGCCAGACGCTCTCCGCGCTCGCGCCGACGATTCAGGGCGATTTGAAAATGGACGACCGCGACTACGCGAACGTCGTGAACATCTTCCTCGTCGCCTACACGATTGCCTACCTCATCTCCGGTCGCATCGCGGACAAGATGGGCACGCGCGCGAGCATGGCGTTGTTCGTGGTGTGGTGGTCCGTGGCGAACATGCTCACCGCTGCCTCGCAAGGCGTGCGGTCGTTGAGCGGTTTCCGTTTTCTGCTTGGCCTCGGCGAAGCGGGCGTGTGGCCGGCGGCGTCGAAAGTTGTTTCCGAATGGTTTCCCGCCAAGGAACGCGCGCTCGCCATCGGCGTTTATACAATGGGCGCAACTATCGGCGCAACCGTCGCTCCTTACCTAGTCATTCCGCTGGCGACGTTCGCCTACGCTGAAACCATGCCTGTCGTCGCAAACTGGCTCGGTCAAGGCACGGGCTGGCGCGTGGCGTTCATCGTGACGGGATTTGCAGGGCTGGTGTGGCTGATCCCGTGGCTGTGGTTTTATCGTCAGCCGCGCGAGAGCAAACAGATCACCACGGGTGAATTGAAACTCATCGAAGAATCCGCTGCCGCCGAAAACCCCGCCGACTCGCTCGCCGCCAACGCATGGTCATGGAAACAGGTTTTTCTTTTTCGCGGCACATGGCTCTTGCTGCTGGGACGGCTCATCACCGATCCCGTCTGGTATTTCTATCAATTCTGGTTTCCGAAATACTTGAGCGCCGACCGGCATCTCTCGCAGGAGCAGTTGAAGATCACGTGGATCATTTACGCGGCGGCGGGTGTCGGAAGTTTGCTGGGTGGGTGGTTGTCCGGGCGATTCGTGAAACGCGGCACAGCCCCGGCAGCGAGTCGCATGTGGGTAATGCTCGGTTGCGCGGTTTTGATGCCGCTCTCGCCATTCATCGCGCACGCCACGGGGTTGAATCTCGCCATGACGCTCACCGTTTGCACCGTGCTGGCGTCGCTGGCGTGGCTCATCAATATCAGTTCGCTCGTGGTGGATGTTGTTCCGAAACACTCGCTCGGCACAGTCTTCAGCGTCGTAGCCACGGGCAGCACCATCGGCGGCATCATCATGAACATGATCGTGGCGACGATGGTTTCCGGCCCGTCCACCAAGCCCGCAGGTTTTCTCGATCAGGCAATCAAGACTGTGTTCGGCCCGCTGCTGGAAATGGTGCAGGGCAACGGCTACGCACAATGGTTTCTGATCATGGCCTTCCTGCATCCCGCTGCGTGGCTGCTGCTGAAATTCGGCGGCGTGCAACGGCTCGGCAAGCCAGCCTAAGTTTTGAACCACGAATGGACACGAATGAACACCAATAACATTTCAAACATGAACCGTAGAAATTTTCTTCAACTCACACTGGCGGCTACGGCGGGAACGCTGTTGCCGGGTTGCGTCACATCGTCGTCATCGGTCAAACCCCATCCTCACGCCAAGCGCGGCATCGGGATGGGCACGAAAAAGGACAGCGCCTGGCGCGAAAAAATCCAACTGTGCGGCGCGCGTTGGTTTTACACGTGGAACAGAGTGCCGCCAGAAAATATCCCGCCTGGCGTGGAGTTTATCCCCATGGTCTGGAACGGGAAACCGGAGGACTCCTACACCGAACTCGGCAGGCAACTCCGCAAAGCAGGCCACAAGGAACTGCTCGGCTTCAATGAGCCGGATCAGGCAAAGCAGGGCAACATGACCGTTGAGGAAGCACTCGACTTGTGGCC
>JANNAO010000081.1:0-10694 GCA_031384405.1 Verrucomicrobiota bacterium
GGACGAGGACGAGAACGACGACGAGGACGAAGGGTGAATGGAAGTTTCAGTCGCAACCCAGTTCATAAACCAGTTCCTCCCGATGGGGCAACGCGAGGCTTCTCCGGATCCGCAGGCACGAGCGCGCCGCCTTCGCGTCCGGCGAGCAACTCTTCCAATTCATTCACGATGTTGGGTTCAATGACGTGTTCGATCTGATCCGCGTTGTGATGGATGTGTTGCGGCGCGACATCGGCGTATTGCAGCAGGTAAGTTTCCCAGAGGCGATGGTTGCGCGTGACACGGCGGGCTTCGAGTTTGCCCTGCGCGGTGAGATGCACGGCGTTGTGTGAATTGTTCCAAATCACCAACCGCTCGGCGAACCCAAGCCGCAGCAGTTCTCGCAATCTCATCTGACTCCAATCGCTCGCACGACTCAGTTCCGCGAGCGGCACAGCACAATCCAGCAGGCTCGCCGGATCGTAGGCGGTGGGATGCGGTCGCGTTTCGCACCACTCGTAGATGGCGCGCAAGAGATGTTGCCGCGCCACGCGTTGACCCACGCGATGCTGTTCCAGCCAGCGTTTGAACAAGCCACGTTCCGCGCCGAAAACAAAACTCGTCACAAAACAAAACACCGCCGCCAGCACGATGACTGCGCCTGCCGGAAGTTTTGGAAACAACGCGCTGGCCACCACACCCACCAACCCGCTGGCCGCGCCGATCAGCGTCGCCAGCAACATCGTCACCCCCAGCCGATGACTCCAGAATCGCGCCGCTGCCGCAGGAATGATCAGCAGCGCGACGACCAACAACAAACCGACCGCTTGCAAACCGATGACGGTCACGGCGACAACCAATCCCATGAGCGCGAGGTCGAGACCAACGGTTGGCCAACCTTGCGTGCGCGCGAAACTCGCGTCGAAGCACAGCAACTTGAACTCCTTGAACAACGCCGCACAAACAAGCGCGACGATGAGACTGGCGAATAAAATCAATTGAGCATCGCTCGCAGTCATGGACGCCGCTTTACCATAAATGAAATGGGAAAGTCCGGCGGCATTGCCAGTTGGCAGTTGTTGGATGATCACCATGAGCGCGATGCCCAGCCCAAAAAAAACACTCAACACGATGGCAAGCGCCGCGTCATCCTTGATCCGACTCTTGGCGCGTATCAGAGCGACCGCACCCATGCCCAGCACGCCAGTTGTCGCCGCGCCGAGGAGCAACAACGGCAGCGAGCGACCGGAGATTCCGGTGGCTTCAGCAATGAGAAAGGCCATAGCGATGCCCGGCAACGTGCAGTGACTGACGGTGTCACTGAGCAGCGAACGCTTTCGCAACAAGAGGAATGTTCCGACCAAACCGCTCGCCGCGCCGAGCACGGTCACTCCGGCGAACACGACGCGCGTGTTGTAATCGGCCAGCGAAATCGTGCGCCAAACTTTTTCGCGCGAGGGCCATTGAATGCCGGTGTCGGTGATGGATTTGCCGCGCGATTCATGCGCGTGGCCGATGTGACTGTCCCGAGAACGCAGCAACCAGCCCAGCCCACCAAGGAGCAGCACGAGCAAACCTATCACCAGCCATTTGCGCTGTTGATTCATGCGCGATGTTGGGCGGTAACGCGGGCGCGCTCGACGGCTTGCGCGGCTTCTTCCAACAGCGTGAGCCGTGCGCCGTACGTCTTGCGAAGATTCTCAGCGGTGAAGATTTCTGCCACCGGACCTTGCGCCACCACACGCATGTTCAACAGGGCAACGTGATCAAAGTATTCCGGCACGGTGGGTAGATCATGGTGGACGCACACCACCGTCTTGCCGCGCGAACGCAATTCGCGAAGCACATCCACGATGGCACGCTCAGTCGCAGCATCCACGCTGGCGAACGGTTCATCCATCAGATAAAGGTCGGCATCCTGCGCGAGGGCGCGGGCGAGAAAGACACGTTGTTGCTGACCGCCAGAAAGCTGACTGATCTGGCGCGTGGCATAATCGGCAAGACCAACTTTCACCAGCGCGGCACGGGCCAGTTCACGCTCCTTGCGACGCACGGGCAAACACCAACCGAGTTTGCGATACAGGCCCATCGCTACCACTTCCAACGCGCTCACGGGAAAATCCCAATCCACACTCTCGCGTTGCGGGACGTAGGCGACGCGATGCCGCGCCTCGCGGTACGGCAATCCAAAGAAGCGCACACTGCCTGACGCAATCGGAAGCAAATCCAGCGCGGCCTTGAGCAAGGTGCTTTTGCCCGCGCCGTTCGGGCCGACGATGGCGACCAACTTGCCAGCGGGCGCGTCGAAGTCCGCGTCCCACACGACGACTTTAGTTTGATACGCGACGTTAAGATCGCGCACGGCGAGGGGCATCTGTTCTGTTGATTGATCGCTCATGGAATCACTTCGGCTCCTTCGGCGCGGCGAGTTTGTTATTCAATCCGCGCTCCGGTGCTTGCCCGCCAAGGGCGCGCGTGATGATCGTGACGTTGTGATCAATCATGCCGAGGTAGGTGCCTTCATAAGTGCCGGGCTTGCCCATCGCGTCGGAGAAAAGTTGGCCGCCGATCCGCACGACGTGGCCGCGAGATTTGCTGCCTTCAACCAGTGCCTTGATGTTTTTGTCCGACACGCTCGACTCGACAAAGATCGCGGGAATCTTCCGCTCGACGAGGAAGTCCACGAGCTTGTTGATGTCCGCCACGCCCGCTTCGGATTCGGTGCTGATGCCCTGGATGCCGCGCACGTCAATGTCGTAGGCGCGGCCAAAATAGTTGAACGCATCATGCGCAGTGATGAGTACGCGCCGATCCTTCGGGATGCTGGACAGGGATTGCTTCGCGTAGTCATTGAGTTTCGAGAGTTGAGCGACGTAACGCTCGGCGTTCTGCGTGTAATACGCGGCGTTAGCGGCGTCCACCTCACCGAGCGAACGCGCCACAACTTTGACGGCATCCATCCAACCTTTGACATCCATCCACACATGCGGATCGGTGTGACCCGCAAACTCGGCCGGTTCGAGCAGGAATTTTTCGTCCAGCAATTCTGTGACTGCGAAGACGGGCGTGCCTCTGCGCGCGACTTTGAGAAACGTATCCGTCATGCGGCCTTCGAGCATGAGACCGGAGTAGAACACCACGTCGGCTTGAAGCAATTTCGCCACGTCATCGCGCGTGGGCTTGTAGAGATGCGGATCAACACCTTCGCCCATCAAGCCGACAACCTTTGCCTTGTCACCCGCCACTTCGCGCACGATGTCTGTGACCATGCCGCAGGTGGTGACGATGGTGTAGTTGGCCGGAAGCGGCTTCGGCGCGGCGATGAGAGTTGCGCCGACAAATATTAAACCGGCCATCAAACAGAGATTAATAAGATTCTTCATGGTCGTTTGTAAATGGGTTTAGAAACGCACCGAGATGCCAGCAAACGGGTTGTAATCCGGCGCAGATTTGGTGACGCCAAAGTTGCAGCCAAAGTCGAGTTGAGTGTTTTCATCCAAGCCGTATGTGAAACCGACATCCACCTGTCCCTGCCAGTCAGCACCGCTCTCTGGCGTGATCAATGCAGCGAACTCCACATAGCCGCCCAAGTTTCCCGCAATGTCATGCGAGAAGGTGATCGTGTTGAAATATTCCGTGTCGTAACCACCACCACCGTCGTGAACAAAATCAAACTCAGTCATCACGCCCATGCCCCATCCGCGTGGCAATTCAACCGCGAGTGGCAGGATAACGCCGCCCTCAGTCTTGCCATTGCGGAGGCTGGTTTGCGACAGCGACCACTTCACGAAAGGCATGATCGCAAATGCGGTTCGCCCGCCGTCGTTACCCCAGACATTGATCTTGAGCCGTGTCTGCACCTCGCCAAATCCAGAATTGTCCGTCACTTGATTAGCCACCTGATCTTTCTCATGAGAACGCACGTAACCATCCAGCACGAATTGGACGTCCACGTTGTTCAACAATCCCGCTTTAAGATTCACACCGCCGAAGCCCCAGATTTGTGAACGCACATCGCCTCCGTTGGAACGGTCGCGGTCAATCACACCGTTGGCGAAATCCATTTCCAACTGAAAATGCCCGGCGTCCACCGTGTAGGGACTTTCAGTCTGGTCGGGACGATCCGTGCTGAGTTCGCGCATCAACTCGCGCGGCGTCGGATTGAACAGATGATAGCCCGACTTGTCCGCCGTCTCGTTCGCCTGCGCCAGCGCGGTACACAACAAAACTACACCGACCCAACCCCGACAGACTGGCCTGCGCTTAATCTGCGAACCCGCTTCGTCGTGCCATTTAATTATCACACGGGAGACATTAACGTGCTGATTGTTTGAGTCAAGAAATAGATTTAGACGCGTCTAACTATTCCAGAATCGCCTAGCTTCACGGCAATTGTTGCTTGCCAGCCGTCGCGGATTTCGTGTCTCGTTTGGGATGCCTGAATGGGTTGAAGTCATCATCTTGGGAATCATCGAAGGGATCACGGAGTTTCTGCCGGTGTCCTCGACCGGTCATCTGCAACTGGCGCAACGCTGGTTGCAGCATCCGCAAACCGAACTGTTCGACATCGTCGTGCAGTGCGGCGCGGTGCTGGCGGTGCTGGCGGTGTTCAAGAATCGCGTCGCAGGTTTTGCGCGCGAGTGGCAATCGCCCGCCACCCGCGATTATCTCGGCAAGCTCTTCGTCGCGT
The DNA here is from genome assembly GCA_031384405.1 of Verrucomicrobiota bacterium. Lineage (GTDB taxonomy): Bacteria > Verrucomicrobiota > Verrucomicrobiia > Limisphaerales > JADLHS01 > JADLHS01. The sequence goes on from JANNAO010000081.1 coordinate 4,670, forward strand.
TCGCGCTGACGACTGTCGGCGTGTTGGCGGCGGAAAAATTTGGGCTGAAAGTTTCCAAGGAATCCGTAGCGGCCAATGCCTGGGCCATCCGTGTCGCGCTCGCCACGCTGATCGGCGGCGTGTTGTTTCTCGTGGTGGAAGCGTGGTTGAAGAATCGCCCGACTCGGAACGAGATCACCTGGGCGGTGGCGATTGCCGTCGGCGTGGCGCAGATCGTCGCGGCAACTTTCTCCGGCAGCTCGCGTTCGGGCACGACGATTCTTTTCGCACTCGCGCTGGGAATGGCGCGTCCTGCGGCCACGGAGTTTTCATTTCTGCTCGGCGTACCGACGTTGCTCGCAGCGGGCGGGTACAAGCTTCTTAAAGCTTGGAAGCACGGCGACCTCGGCGGAGAAGATTGGGGCTTGGTGATTCTTGCGACGGTCGTCGCAGCGGTGATGGCGTTCATCGCGGTGAAGTGGCTGCTGCGCTTCGTGCAAACGCACACGTTTGTCGCGTTCGGCTGGTATCGGATCGCACTGGGCGCGGGGATTCTGCTGCTTCTGCTCGGGTGAGCGAATCACTTATCAGGAACTGGGATCAGAATCTTTTTCCCGACAATCATCCGCTCCGCCTTCAAGCCGGGATTGGCGCGCAGAATCATGTCCGAGGTAATCTTCACTCCAAGCTCCTTGCTGTAAGCGGCGGCGATGGTGGAAACGAAATCGCCTGATGCGATCACATGCTCGACACCTTTTCCGGGCAGCGGAGTCGTGTTGGTTGCTGGCTTGTCGGTGTCTGTATTTTTTGGAGGACGGGTCTTTGCCCCAGCAATTTTCGCGAGACGTTCAAACTCCTTTTCGAGATACGCGCGATCCGACTTCCGCTTCTCCTCGATCTCCTGAACCTTGCGGGCGAGTTCGCGCAAGTCTTCGGTGCTGGCGAAACCCGTCGTCGGCACGTTCTGTTGATGTTCGCGCAATGACTGAATTTCCTTCAGCAAGGCTTCGATCTGTTTCTTCTGGCCAGAGTTCGCTTCTTCCAGATTCTCGATCTTGCCGAGCAATTGTTTCACACGCTCGTCCAGCAATGCCACGTCCTGAGCGCGCACTGGGAGAATCATCGCCGCCGCCACAATCATCAAAATGAGAGAAATTCTTTTCATGTGCCGACGATAAGAAGCCCTTCCCAACCGCGCAAGCCCGCGTTGTCCGAAAAACTCCGGCCTTGCCGCGCTTCGACATTCACCACCATGCGGGTTATTCTGAGTCGGGTATGAATGCCATGACAACCACTTCAATCTCAGGCCGCCACATCACCTCTCCTACCACCGCGCGCTACGTCGGTGAGGTCGTCTATATCTACGCGTTCAACGTCGCCTACGACACCGCGCGCAAACCCATCAATCAATTGCTCGGCCAACCCGTCGCGCATTTCGCCGTGGACGCGAGCCGTCGGAATCCGCGTCAGTTGTTCTTTCATCGCCCGGAAATGGTGCGCCTCCCGCCAATGGAACGCATTGGCCCGCTCGGCCCGATCTGCGTCCAGCGCGCGATCAAACTCCTGCCTGTCGGCGCGATCAGCATTACTGTGCGCGTGCCGTTCGCGGTCGAACACGTTGAAGACCTCGTCGCGTTTCACGATCTGCAATTCAGCAATGGTTCACTGGCCGACGATGTTCATCGGCTTGCGCAGGAAGTGGTGGCCGAGTTGAAAGATCATTTGATCCGACCGCATCCGCAGTTGCTCGAAGAGGAGGCTTACACCGTTTTTTGCATCGCCTCACCCGTGTCGAATCCCGACGGCCAAGCCACCAACGCCGAGCAATGGTTTCAAGCGCATCGCCGCCAGGTCGCCGCTCTGCTCACGCAGGAGGCCGAGAGCGAACGCCTCTCCAAACAGGAATCTGACGAATCCACCGCGCGCTACTTGAGTTACTACGACAACGACATCGTGGTGATTGACTGGGACGCCGCACTGTTGATTGATGAGCCGCGCGATTTCGATGAGACGCTCTACATCATGGAACTCGCGAACCTCCAACTCGCCGAACTCGAAGCCTACGACCGGTTGCTTGACGATGCGTTGGAACGTTCTTATCGCGACCTCGGTGAACAACCGCTTCGTTCACGTGGCGACACCTTGCGGGAGTTGCGCGAGATTCGCATAGACATGGCGCGCTTCAACGATGAACTCTCGAACACCACCAAGTTTTTCGGCGACTGGCATCTCGCCCGCATCTACGAAAAGATTTCCTCGCGCTTCCACCTTGCGGAATGGCATCGGACCATCAACGGCAAACTCAAAACGCTCGACGATCTCTATCAACTCTTGAAGCACGATCAGAACAACCGCTGGATGGTGATCCTTGAAGCGACCATTGTGCTGCTATTCATCATTGATCTGGTGATCCTCTTCGTAGGCTTGAAAGGGAAGTGACGAGCAGCAAGGCTGAATTTTTGGATTCTTGGATTAGTGGATGAACAGGGAAATGCGAGTTCGCGAGAGATAAATCCAGCAATCCATTCATCCAACAATCCATCAATCCGATTGGTCGCCACCCGTCACGCCCCGACGACGACATCCACCAGACGTCCATCCACGTAGAAACAGTTTCGCGCGCCGAGCAATTGTTTGCGCCACTTCTCGATGCGGATTTCCGTCCGCACCATCTGACCCACCACGAATTGATAGACTTCATGGGCCGGCTCATTGAGCAGGCGGATGGAGTTGCGAACGATTTGTTTGTCCACCTTGATCACAACTCGCCCGGCAAGCTGGTTGTAGTTGAACTCGATCTGGTGTTTTTCGATCTCCCCGATTTCAAATGTGAATTTCATACGATACGACTTTATATGACCTTCCTGACAACGCGCTTCATCGCATTCGTTATGCCACGAACGGGTTTCAACGCAGACGCGTCTTGAAGAAAATGTTTTTGCTGTAAACCTGCGAAAACGGCTGCCGCTCTCCGGGCGCCGACCCAAGCGTTTCCCCTGGGTGATCCCACAAACGACGACTATTCGTCTTCGTGCGCTGTCACTCTTGCCCAATAATCGAACCATTGCCGCCAGTGGCGACTAGACTGGCTCACAGACACTCCGCCTACGAAAGAAACAGGAAGCTCTTAGGCGGATATTTTCCCCGAGAACACTTTTCCTACGCGACGAACCTCTTTGGCGAAGGTTTGTTCCAATTCTTTCCAACCGCGAAACGGTCAGGCTTTCACTTTGAGCAGCCCGATGTCCTTCGCGAGGTCATCCAAAAACACCACCAGCATACTTTGCAGTTTGCGTTTCTGATGGCGCAGGAAATACGCGAACAACGGCAGCGTGAGCAGGACCATCGCAATCCACTTGATCCAGCCTCCGAACGAGCCGACCACGATGGCTTCGAGGCCGAGCAACGACCAGAACACAACCTTGGCCTGCAACGACCACGTCGCGCGCAGACGGCAGCGGATCAGTTGTCGCGCGCGAGGATGATCTTCAGAAGCGGTGATCAACTGCACGTTGCTCCAGCGGTTGCCGTAAATCTCCACGTCGAATTCGCTCCAGCCGATGTCAGAACGATTCGGCCAGCCGCGCTTGTCGAGTTCGCGCAACAGTGTTGCGACGAACTCCACGCGCTCGATGCGTTTCTCTGACCAGTAACGCGCTTCGTCGAGAGACTCTGTTCCGTCGCGCATCGTGACGGAGTCGAGCGTTTCGCGGGCGGCATCAGGCGCGAGGCGCAAGGCGAGGCGGCTTTGATGGCGTTCCCAACCGCGCACGATGGGTTGCAGGAAATAGAGCAATGCCACGAGCGGGCGCGACCACCAGCGCGTTTTTGATTTGAGCAGCGACGCCTGCATTCCTGCGACCACGCAGACGCCGATGGAAACCAACAGGCTCGCGATGGCTACGGGCAACAACGCGTGAAAAGTAACCGACAGCACCCAGAGCGGCAACGTGACGAAGAGGTGGAATTCCAGCGTGGTGGGCAACATCAACGTGAGCGCGGGTTGGCTTGCGTAGAGTGTCTGGAACGGCGCGCTGCCGAACATGCCGTGATAGATGATCGGTTCGCGATTCAACAGGAGACCAAATTTCGACGTCGCGTAAATCCGCCCGCGCCAGACGCCCGCACCGAACGCGTTGAAGTATTCGGGATGCTTCCGCACGAGCAACGCTTCCGCCTCGCCGTAGCCGCGCTGTTGTTTGAGATAAGCACCGACCGTCGAGCGGCGGTAATGCCAGACGAATGCCGCCGGGCTGAAGCCGATCTTGTATCCCGCTTGTTGCAATCGCCAGCAGATGTCCACATCGTCGCCCGCCTTGCGATAGATCGAATCGAAACCGCCGATGGCGACGAGTGCGCTTTTGAAAAACGCCATGTTGCAACCGGGAATGTGTTCCGCCTCGCGATCCGTCAACATCACATGCGCCGGGCCGCCGGGCGAAACCATCACCGCTGCCGCCGTCAACGAATCGTCTGCGGGCAGAAGATTATGCCCGCCCATGCCTGCAAATTCACCGCTCACCAATCCGCTGACGAGGTGATACAACCAATCTTCGTCCGCGCGACAATCCGCATCGGTGAACGCCACGATCTCGCCCTCGGCAGCCGAGATGCCGGTGTTGCGCGCGGCGGAGAGACCGAGATTTGTGAGGTGCCGGAAATAGCGGACGCGCGGAAATTGTTCCGCGAGTTGCGAGGTGGTGTCGGTCGAGCCGTCGTCCACGAGAATGACTTCGTAGTCGGCGTAATTGAGATCGCGCAGGGATTCGAGACAGGCTTTGAGGGTGCGATCTGAATTGTAGCTTGCGACGACGATGGAGACTTTCGGTTTGCGGACGAGCGGAAACTTGGGCGCGAGTTTGAAGGCTTCGATGACGGCGTTGAACGAGGCTTTGCGTTCGCGGAGTGCCGTGGTCAAACCCATCTGCCAGTCCGTGACCTGCTGGCCACCGCGATGCCAGTCGTCCGTGAAGCTGAACACCACCGCGCCCGCGAGACCGCCGCGCGATGCGAGTTCGATCTGCCAGGAAAGCATGTCGCACTTGGCGGTTTCGCCTTCGCGCAGGGAATCAATTCCAAATTCACCCAGCACGAGCGGCTTGGTGTCCGCCAACATCTGCAAGCGTGCGAGATAATTTTTGAACGCCGTCTTCTGGTGCAGATAGACATTGAAGCAAACGAAGTCGAGCGTCTGCGGATGGAGAAATTCCGTGGTGGGAAAGTTCGCGTAAGTGCAGAGGCAATCAGCGTCAATGCGCTTGGCCTCTGCCACGAGTTCATCAATGAAGTCCGCCACTCGCGCCGCGCCGCTCCACCGCACCACGTCAGCCGGGATTTCATTTGCGACGCTGTAAGCGAAGACCGCTGGATGATGCGCGCACGCCAGCACTGCGTGACAGACTGCCTGCCGCGCCTCGGTGCGTCGGGCGGAGTCATCGAGAAAGACGAGGTGCTTGTTCCACGGAATATCAATCAGCAGCAGCAGATTGTTTTGTGCGACGAGATCGAGAAACCAGCGCGGCGGGACGTGATAGATGCGGAGGAGATTTGCGCCCAGTTCTTTGATGAGGGCGAAATCGGCGATTGTTTGTTCGAGCGAAGCGAAAGGTTGACCGTCGTTGCCGGGAGCAAACGGGCCATAGGAGACGCCTTTGAGAAAGAGTTTCTCGGCGCCTCGGCGAAAGAATTTTCCGTCCACAGTGACACGCGGACGATTGGCAAACAGATCAGCCATGCGGGTCAGACGTTGGACGGAACAAATTTAGTCACGGCAATTAAGTAGCAAATCGGGGGGCGTCGAGCAAGGCGCGGGATGGGATCGGGTGCGACTGGAACTTCCGCTTACGAAGAGGAAATCGTTCTCGTTCTCGAATTCCAACCAGACAAGCCGAGGACGAGGACGAGAACGAGGACGAGTTGATATGGGTAGTTGGCAGGAGGCCGCACCGGATGCGAACCTCCCGCCGTTATGACTACACTACCCAAAAATAATCCGATAAAAACCGACAAAGTAAAACTCATAAAACTCTCCGCTGATGTGCATCGG
>JANNAO010000083.1:0-10772 GCA_031384405.1 Verrucomicrobiota bacterium
CTTCCGTGAGCGAAACGCGGATGGTGTCGCCGAGTCCGTCGCACAATAACGAGCCGATGCCGATGGCGCTCTTGATGCGGCCGTCCTCGCCCTCGCCGGCTTCAGTGACGCCGAGATGAATCGGGTAATTCCAGTCCGCGCCTTCCTGCTCCAATCGCGCCACGAGAAGGCGATAGCACTCGATCATCACTTTCGGGTTGGACGACTTCATCGAGAACTTAAAGTTGTGGAAGTCGTGCTTGCGACAGATACGGGCAAATTCCAGCGCGCTCTCCACCATGCCGAGCGGCGTGTCGCCGTAACGGTTCATGATGCGATCACTGAGCGAGCCGTGGTTCGTGCCGATGCGCATGGCGCGCTTGAGCTTGATGGATTCCAGCACGAGTGGCGTGAACTTTTCCTCGATGCGCCTCAACTCCTCTGCGTATTGCGCGTCGGTGTATTCCTTGATGGCGAATTTCTTCGAGTCGGCGTAATTGCCTGGGTTCACGCGCACGACTTCCACCCACTTCACCGCTTCCATCGCGGCATCGGGTTTGAAATGAATGTCCGCGACGATGGGAACGTTGCAGCCGCGCTTGCGAAGTTCGGTGACGATGTTCTGCAAGTTTGCCGCGTCCTTCACTGTCGGCGCGGTGATGCGGACGAGCTGGCAACCGACTGCGACGAGTTCGAGCGTTTGTTTCACGCTGGCCGCCGTGTCCATCGTGTCGCAAGTGATCATGGACTGCGGCACGACGGGATGATTACCGCCGATGACGACGCCTCCGTTGGCTGGATCGCCGATGACGACTTCGCGCGTCTGGCGGCGCTTGAAGACGTAGGGAGACTCGCAGTAACGCATGGGAAAACTATTTCTTAGGAGCGAATGTGATCGGGACGTTCGCCTTGCGATCAGAGTTCGCACTACGCACCCAATCGCCGATGTCATAGAACGCGATCCATACCATGAAACCGATCAGCAGCATCGCGAACCCGCTTTGGATGTAATTCAAAATCTTCGCACTGACCGCGCGACGACGAATCATTTCGATCAATGAGAGTAAAATATGTCCACCATCCAGTACGGGCAACGGCAGCATGTTGAGCATCGCTAGATTCACGTTCAGAACCACGCTGAACCACAGCACCCAACGCCAGCCGTCTTCGTTCTCAAAGAAGTTTTTATAAACGCGGATGATCATCACCGCGCCACCGAGTTGTTGCACGCCGATGTCGTTGTTTTTGTTGGCGACCGCGCCGATGGTTGCGAAGATTTGTTTCGCACTCGCCTCGATCTGATTCCACGGGCCGGGATGCGTCAGCGTGCGGTTCGTGTTGTCGAGCCAGACGATGCCGAAGATCGGCGGGAAATTCGTGGGCGTGGTCGGGCTTTGCGCGAGCAGCTCTTTGTTGAATTCCTCTGCACCGCGACGAATCGTCAGATTGATCGGCGGAGCACTTTTGTTCGTCATCAACTCCTGTGCGTATTCCACGGCGATCAGGCTGAGAATTTTCTCGCCGTTGATCGCGACGATCTCATCGCCGCGCTTCAATCCCGCCAAAGCCGCCGGACTGTTCGTCAACACATCGCCAACGACGGATTTCACGACTGGACCGAGAAAAAGCTGTCGCATCGCCTTGCGTTCATACCAGGAGGTTTTTTGCCGGATATAATTTGGATACGACATCGCCTCTTTGCCGGCGCGTTCGTACTTCACCGCGACGTTTGTGCCTTCGCTCGTGATGATTCGCCACTTGAGACTGTCCTCTGCGGACGAACCGAACGTCCTGACCTTGTGTCCGTCAATCTCCAGAATCCTGTCGCCTGCGCGCAAACCAGCTTTCCATGCCGGGCCATCCGGCGTCACCCAACCCAAAACCGGTTCAACGTCGCCAGCACCTTCCGGTTTTCCAACCTGCCAGACGATGACGGCGAAAAGTAGCGCGAGCAGAAAACTGAACAGCGGCCCCGCGAACGCCACGATGATCTTGTCCAGCGGCGAAACATTCGGCAACTGTTCGGCTTTCTCGTCCGTTTTACCTTCGATGGCTTCCATCGTCGCCATCTGCGGCAGCGACACGTAACCACCAGCGGGAATCCAACCGAGCGCGTATTCGACACCGTTGATTGTTTTGCTCCAGATCGGTTTGCCGAACCAGATGGCGAAGCGTTCAACCTTGAGTCCCCGCCAGCGTGCCGCCCAGAAGTGACCGAGTTCATGAACGAAAATGAGCAGGTTCAGCGCGAACAACGCTTCCAACACGACGATGATGATTTTCAATATAGACATGCGATTAACGATTCAACCTAAAGTGCGCGGGGAGTATATCGGCGAAACTGCGGCGAGCAATGATGGCTTTCGTTTCCCAAGTGCGTGTTTGAAAACTTGCCCGGCAATGAATCGTCGCCGCCCATTTGTGGTTTCTTGTCCGCACCTTGTGATTCAAATCCCGCCGAACCGCCGATGGCGTTTCGCGTATTCCTCCAGCGCGGCGTGTAACTGAGGCTTGCGAAAATCCGGCCAGAGCGTGGGCGTGATGACGAATTCCGAGTAGGAAATCTGCCAAAGCAAAAAATTGCTGACTCGCATCTCGCCGCTGGTGCGGATGAGCAGATCAGGATCGGGAAAACTCCGCGTGTAGAGATGCTGTGAAACAACCTGCTCATTGATGTCGGCGGGTTCGAGCTTTCCAGCTTTCACATCGGCGGCAATATCGCGGACGGCATCCACGATCTCCGTGCGTCCGCCGTAGCTCAACGCCAGTACAAGCGTGAGCCCGTTGTTCTTGGCGAGTGTGGCTTTGGCTTTCTTGAGTTGCTCCTGCACATTCTCCGGCAAACGCCAAATCTGGCCGATGGCTTCGAGGCGCACATTGCTCTTGTTCAACTCCGGCGTCTCGTTCTTGAGATAGTGGATGAGATACTTCATCAACGCGTCCACCTCGTCCTTGGGCCGATTCCAGTTCTCGACGGAGAACGCGTAGAGCGTGAGATATTTGATGCCAAGTTCGCCAGCGGCCTTGATGATCGTGCGCGCGGACTCCGCGCCTTGACGATGACCTTCAATACGCGGCAGGTGACGCTGCTTCGCCCAACGCCCGTTGCCGTCCATGATGATGGCGATGTGCTGAGGCAGACTGGCTTTCGCTTCGGGGCTGAGATGTGAAATGGAGGAACTCACATGACGCTAGGATTTTTCTGCAAATAATTCCATCAACTGCATCGGCTCGCTTTTGTGTTCTGGATATTTCACTGACTTGTTTTGAAGAAGTTCGGATACAAGTTTGTCCAGTTTGTGAAGTTGGTTTGCAACTATGTGACGGGCATCGCCACGAGCGCGAGCTACGGGCGTTTCCATTTTACGAACGAATTTCAGCAATTCTTTGCGGGCCTCTTGCGCCGTTTCTGCTATGCGTTGATGAAAGCGATTCTTTGAATCAAAAAGCGGGATGTCACAAGCTTCAAAGGGACGCCGATGAATGTCGCGTGCGCCCATCAAACCTTCTGGCTGCAATGGCTTGATGGCTTCGTTGACGAACGTCGAATTAAGAATGCCGACGAGGTAATGCGCTTCGACTTCACTTTTCGCGTAGTGATAATAAGTTTTGGAATCAATCACATAGCCTCGAATTGAAAGCTCGCCGATACTCTCGAATTCGTCTTTCGTGACCAACGACGCGGATATGTTTGTGCCTGATTGGTTGTAAATCACACAGAATTTTGCATTAACTTTTTGACCCGTAAGGGTTCTTTGATAATCAAGTCGTCCGGCAAGACTTAATTGGGAATCTTTCCGATGCCGTTCCCAAATTCCCTCGGTTTGCGAAAACCAATCGTAAGCGTGCTTCTCGCCTTGGCTTAACGCTTCTGCGGCATCAATCATCACCAAGTCACCTCGCTTTGTAAGAAGCAGCGGCAAAGCAACGAGAGAGAACTTGCGAACAACGAAAGGCATCAGGTCTCTGGCCAGCACCGTGCCGAAAAGATACTTACTCTCGACTTGGCCTTCTATTTCCATCGTCCACGGCTTCTTGGCATCATCAAGCACTTCGTCGGAAGTGCGAATAAACGGTGCTTTGAGATTCAGCTTTGCGCCCACGACCGGCTTGACGAAACACAGCACACGGGGAACAAGTGTCGCACCTTGAAAGAATTGATCGAAGTACGGCGACTTGGCTTCTGGCGCAAAAACTAGATTGAAATTCCGGGTTTCACTTACCAAAGATTTTCTGGCATCGAGCAAGTTCATGTTCTTGCGAGACAATTCACCGCGCCATTCAGTCAGTGGGATGCCTGAAACTTTTTCCTCGCCGCACCTCAACACAAGACAAGAGCGGATATTGAATAGCGGTTTCACCCCGCTAAAGTCGTGGAGTTCGGTAAAGCCACGTTTTTGAAATAGAACATGCTGTTTGGCTGGCAACATGGCGCTCTTGGGCAGGACAAAGCCAATCCGCCCGCCCGCTTGCAAAAATTCAGCTTCGCAATGAACGAAAAAGACTGACCACGCATCCATGCGCGTAAAAAGTTTTCCGTCCTCTTTTGTCAGCAAGCCATAACCCAGAGTGAGTTCTTTGATCCGCTTTTGATAGCCTTTGTCTTTTATGAAGCCATAGCCCAGCCACGGCGGATTCCCGGCTATGTAATCCACCTTTTCATTACGCAGAAATTCGGGACGGTAGGCATTTTTTAAGATGTAAGCCCAGATGGTATTGCGTCGCTGTTTGTCCAGTTTCATCAGAAGCTTGAAATTCTGTCTCCACCAAAAATCTTCTTTGTCGGCAGTAAGATTGGCAAGCCGCGCATTGACGGCCTTGGTGGCTTTTTCCGCCGCTTCATCATCTTTACTACCGCGATGGGCAAAATCGCTTAAGAAATCAATCAATTCATCGAGTTCACCACGCGCAACCGTGGCGAGCGGGATATGAAATTTTTCTGCACTGGTCACTGGAACTGTGAGCACACCTTTACTTTTGTCCTCCTCGGCCATAAGCGTGTCAGCCATATAAACGCGCAGCGTCACATCGCTCGCGTAATCCGGCAATTCATGGCGCAGCGCGAGCAGCATATTCGCCTTGGCCATCAGCACGGCGACCGGATGGACATCAATTCCAATGACGTTTTCCAATGCGTTTGAGACAAGCTGATTTCCTTTCTGCCCGGCTTTCCGCAGTGCATTGACCGCCGCAAAAAGAAATCCACCAGAGCCGCAAGAGGGATCGAGGATTTTACCGCCCTTGTAGCCGAGCCGTTCGAGCGTCAATTCGGCCAGCCAGTCGGGCGTGTAGTATTCGCCAAGGTCGTGACGTGTTTCAGGATCAACCAATTCCTGATAGAGATTTTTTAGCACGTCTTCCGACAGTTGTGAAAAGTCATAGACGCCGAAATGCCGGAAAAGATTCCCAAGCAGCACAAGAAAATCCTCCTCGGCTTTGGTGTCGAGTGCCCAGGAAAAGAAATCCGGCTCGGCCAGGTTCTTTAGTTTGAGCTGACGCGCAAAGAAGGAACCATCAAGCAGCCCGCGCAAGTCGCTTTTCTTCGGCGCGCTGCCTTTGAGCGCGAGGGTGACGATGATACGCGAAATCAACGTGAGATAAGTATGGTTGACGAAAAGCGCGGGCTTGCCGAGCGGTGAACCATAAACTTTTGCCAGCAGGGCGTTCCACTCTCGGAACTTTACGGCTACGAGCGGTTCGTCGCACACACTTTCATAAAGAGCCAGCAAACCGTCGGCTGCTTTGCTGAAGATGGCCGTTTGCACGCCGAAGCGACTGACTAATTCGTCGCTTGTGGGAATACGCCGAATGCCGGTCGAAAGAAATTGGTCAAGCCAACGCCACGAAGCCAGCGGATCACTGGTGCGAAGTTCAATTTCACTGATGGAGACAAGCTCGCCATTGCGGTTGAGATGCCATGCCTCAAAACGGCTTCCATCAGTAACGATGCCTATGTATTCGGCAGGACGTTGGCGGGAAGCAAAATATTTTTTAAGTTCTCGCTGTGCGTCGTTTCGTTCACCATCAAAGTCTGTTTTCACCTCGACGATGACGTGACGGTAAAGCGCGTCAATCCGTCCACGCATCTCCCCGACTTTAAGTTTGTGTTCCAATTCCACCTCCACCGGATCAATTCCAAAAGCCTGGCGAAGGAAATTCAGAAAAAGGTGGCGGCGTGTATCGTGATGTCTATTTGCGCGAATCGCCTCACCCATTTGCTCACAATAATCTTTGAGCAATGCCGGGAAATTTGGCGGATATGGGACAACTGTCGCTGACATTGAAAACGAGTGTGCGCGGGAAATTTATCAGCGTCAATCTGTGTTCATCTTTGTAATTCGCAGACAGTATTTGCTTCAAACAAAAATCGTCTGATCTCTCCCCGGCCCAACGGACGCGATGTAAAGCTTCGCGCCGGTCAGTTCTGCGATGGCTTTCAGATAGGTGCGTGCCTTGGGCGGAAGTTGTTTCCACGTTTTGCATTTGTCCGTCGGCGTGCGCCAGCCTTCAAACTCGGCATAGATCGGTTCGCACTCAGACAGGACTTGCACGTCGTTCGGCATGTAGTCGTAACGCTTCTTGCCGTGACGATACGCGATGCAGACCTTGATGTTGTCCACCGTGTCGAGACCGTCGAGGTTCGTGATGGCGAGATCGTCAATGCCGTTGACCATCGTGGCATGACGCGTGGCGACGGAATCAAACCATCCGCAACGCCGCGCGCGACCCGTGGTTGAACCAAACTCCCGTCCCATGCCGTGCAGCAGATTGGAGATCACCTGATTCTCCGTCGGCAACGGCCCTTCGCCGACGCGCGTGGTGTAAGCCTTCATCACACCGACGACGCGATCCATGCGATGCGGCGGCACACCGGAGCCGGTGCAAGCACCACCCGCCGTGGTGTTGGACGAGGTGACGAATGGATACGTGCCGTGATCAATGTCCAAGAAAGTTCCCTGCGCGCCCTCGAACAACATGTCCGCGCCTTGATTGATCGCATCATGCAGCAAGACGACCGTGTTCGTGACGAACGGCTTGAGAAATTCGCCCGCCTTCTTGTATTCCACGAAGACTTGCTTGAACGAAACGGGCTTTGCGCCGAGTGCCTTGAGCACGCTGTTACTCTCCTTGATGCGGACGGAAAGTTTCGCTTCGAGCTTCGCCGGATCAATCAAGTCCGCCATGCGCAATCCAACTCGCGCCACCTTATCGCCGTAAGCCGGGCCGATGCCGCGCTTGGTCGTGCCGATCTTATTCTTGCCCTTGAGCACTTCGCGTTGGGCATCGAGTTCGCGATGATACGGAAACACGACGTGCGCCGTCTCGCTGACGACGAAGTTTTTACCGACCTTGATGCCGATCTTTTGCAAGCCAGTGATCTCGTTGACGAGACCGATGGGATCAATCACCACGCCGTTGCCGATGACGCACAGCTTTGTCTTGCGCAGAATGCCGGACGGGATCAGGTGCAGGACGTATTTCTTTTTGCCAACCCAGACGGTGTGACCGGCGTTGTTGCCGCCCGCGTAACGCACGACGATGTCCGCGCGCTCGGTGAGTACGTCAATGATTTTGCCTTTGCCTTCGTCGCCCCACTGGGCGCCGACGAGAATTGTATTCGCCATAAATGATCGGTTGCCGACAATAAAAATCCCCGATCCCGCTGGCGCGAGACGGGGCAAAGCGTTTCTTTCTTTGCGGACAGAGGATAGGAAGTGCGCCAGCGCGTGTCAATTTCGTGCTGAGTCGCAGTGAGACTGAACGGGCTCTCAGTCTGTCTGTCGCCATAAAAAAAGCCCCGCACTTGCGGGGCTTGAATTGGTTGCGGGGCTAGGATTTGAACCTAGGACCTTCAGGTTATGAGCCTGACGAGCTACCGGGCTGCTCCACCCCGCGATCCAGAGGAGCGACATAATGCCGGACAAAACCTCCAACGCAAGAAGCTAATTCCACCACGGACGAATTTTTTTCGCCATGACACGCAGGATCAGATCGCCCAGCCCTTGTTGATCGCGTGATAAACTTCGTTGTTGCGCAACGTCTGCTGGAAGTCGCGCACGTTGGTCTTCGAGTCAATGATCGCAAGCTCGATGTCGGCGATACTCGCAAAGTCTTCGATCATCTCGGTGGTGACGGCCTGGCTGAAACCAGTGTGATGCGCGCCACCCGCATGAATCCAGCACGCGCACGCGTCCTCGAAATTGGGACGGCATTGCCACACGGCTTGCGCCACGGGAAGTTTCGGCATCGCGTGTTCAGGCGCGACGACATCCACTTCGTTCAAGAGCAGCCGGAAACGATTGCCGAGATCAATCAGCGAAACGTTCAAGCCCGCGCCCGCCGGAGTGTTGAACACGAGTCTCGCGGGATCAGCCTTGCCGCCGATACCGAGCGGGTGAACTTGCAGCGACGCTTTGCCGTCCGCGATGCTCGGGCAAATCTCCAGCATGTGCGAACCCAGCACGAGTTTGTTGCCGGGCTGCATGTGATATGTGTAATCCTCCATGAACGACGTACCGCCTTCGAGTCCGACCGCCATGACTTTCATCGCGCGGACGAGCGCGGCAGTTTTCCAATCGCCTTCGCCGCCGAAGCCGTAGCCCGCCGCCATCATGCGCTGCGAACCGACGCCGGGCAGTTGCGCGAGGCCGTGCAAATCTTCAAACGTGTCCGTGTAACCCTTGAATCCGCCTTCGGTGAGGAATTGCAGGATGCCCAACTCAATGCGTGCGGCATCGCGGACGGACTTGTGACGTTTGCCGCCTTTGCAAAGATCGGCAGTCATCGTGTAGGTGGCTTCGTATTCTTTGCAGAGAGCGTCCACTTGCTTGTCGGTGATGGCGTTCACGACGCGCACCAAATCGCCGACGCCGTGGGTGTTCACAGAGAAACCAAATTTCATTTGCGCGGAAACTTTGTCGCCATCCGTCACAGCCACTTCGCGCATGTTATCGCCGAAGCGGACGAACTTCGCGTTCTGCCAATCCGCCCACGCCGCTGCTGCGCGTGTCCATGCGCCGAGTTTTTCCTGTGTGGCTTCCTCCTGCCAGAAACCGACGACGACCTTGCGATTCTTCCGCAGGCGCGTCCAGATGAAGCCATGCTCGCGATCGCCGTGCGCGGCTTGGTTCATGTTCATGAAATCCATGTCAATCGTGCCCCACGGGATGTCGCGATTGTATTGCGTGTGCAGGTGCGCGACGGGCTTGCGCAGTTGCTTGAGGCCGTTGATCCACATCTTCGATGGCGAGAACGTGTGACACCAAGTGATGAGGCCGATGCACTTGGGCGCGTTGTTCGCGGCCATGCACAACTCGGTGATCGCATCGGGCGAAACCATCACGGGCTTGAACACGACTTTGACGGGGATCGCGGACGCGTCGTTGAGCGTCTTGGCGATTTCCTGCGAGTGCTTCGCGACGGCCTTGAGGGTTTCCGGGCCGTAGAGGTGCTGGCTGCCAGTGACGAACCAGACTTCAAGTTGCTTGAGATTGATTTTCATAAAATTTTCTTTGCGTGAGTATCAGTGCCTGTGACTTAAACAAAAACAGTTGGGCGTTCCGGATACGGCAATCACCCAACTGTTAAATCAAAAAGGTGACGTTCAACGCGAACGCAAATTGTCCACGTCCTGCACAAAGCGGACAACGCCAATTTGCGAATGTTCCACCCCAATTTGCGCCGGACACCCTAGCTTCATGCCAGCACGTCGTGTGCTCCCGATTCAACGCAAAGTCGCCAAGAGGCAAAGACGCAAAGGTGGGGCATCGAAACTGGGATGACGCTCCAAGCAACACACACCAAACAAGGACCACATAGCTACCACCTCAAGCTACCACCTCATCGTTTGTTCTCCTGGCGTCTTTGCTCCTTTGCGTCTTTGCGTTGAAAATTATTCGACTCAGATAAACTCGTTGATCAAGTTCTCCAAGAATTCCTGACGACCACTCGCGTTCGCGTCTGCATCACCCTTGGCAAGCATGTAGGCTTCGAGTTCTTTGAAGCCGACTTTGCCGGACTCGATCTTCGCGCCGATGCCGCTGTCCCAAGAAGAGTAGCGTTGCTGCACGAATTTTTCCAAGCGACCGTCCTTACGGATGGCGGCGGCGATCTTCAGCCCGCGCGCGAACGCATCCATGCCGCCGATGTGCGCGTGGAACAGATCAATCGGCTCAAAGCTTTCGCGACGCACCTTCGCATCGAAGTTCACGCCGCCAGTCTTGAACCCGCCATACTTCAGCACGCTCAACATCGTGTAGGTCGTGAGATAAATGTTCGTCGGGAACTGATCCGTGTCCCAGCCGAGCAACTCGTCGCCGGTGTTCGCGTCAATCGAACCGAGCGCGCCCGCTGCGCCTGCGACTTCCAATTCGTGCTGCACCGTGTGTCCCGCCAGCGTCGCGTGGTTCGTCTCGATGTTCAGCTTGAAGTGCGGCAACAGATCAAACTCGCGCAGGAAATTCAAACAAGCGGCAGCGTCTGAATCGTATTGATGCTTGGTCGGTTCTTTCGGCTTCGGCTCGATGTAGAACTGGCCTTTGAAACCAATCTTCTTCTTGTAAGCCACCGCCATGTGCAGCAGCGCGGCGAGATGTTCCAACTCGCGCTTCATGTCAGTGTTGAGCAGCGTCATGTAACCTTCGCGCCCGCCCCAGAACGTGTAGCCCTCGCCCTTCAGCTCGTGCGTGACTTCCATCGCCTTCTTGATCTGCGCGGCGGCGAACGCGAACACATCAGCGTTGCAGCTTGTGCCCGCGCCGTGCATGTAGCGCGGATTGGAAAACAAATTCGCC
>JANNAO010000075.1:0-3710 GCA_031384405.1 Verrucomicrobiota bacterium
GAAACGCGGAGCAGAGAGATGATTCTTCATTTTCAAGATATGTTTCGGTTCAGTTTGCGTCATCAGGATGGTCTGAATCTAACTACCCTGCGGAAACTCATTCAACGCCAGTTTGCGAATTAGAATCTCCGTTTTGCGCACTACCCTGTCGCGTCTGTTTGCCGAACGATTTCCGATATGCCAGCGGACTCGTGTTCTGTGCCGAACGGAAGTAGCGCGCAAAATGTTGCACATCCTCAAACCCCAGTGACTCCGCGATCTGCCCGACTGGCAGCGTCGTCTCCACCAACATCCGGCAAATTTGCTCCGTCCGCGCCTTGCGGATTTGATCCAGAATAGAGACGCCGATCTCGCTGCGGAATCGTCGCTCCAATGCGCGTCGCGACATTCCGGCGAACTTGGCGACATCAATCACGCCGATGGCTTTCCGGGAATTGTCACGGATGAAACGCAGTGCTTTGCCCAAGGCCGCATCCGTCACGGCAACGAAATCCGTGGAACGGCGCGTCGCGATGTGCGTGGCGTGAACATTTATTTTTTGCGTCACTTGCTTTTCGCCCCGCATCAGTTGATGCAGTGCTTCCGCCGCCTCAAATCCTGCGCGCTCGAAATTGATCGCCACACTCGACATCGCCGGATTGGACAGTCCGCAAACGATCTCGTCATTGTCCGCACCGATGACGCCGACCAGATCGGGCACTGCGATTCCGGCGGACTTGCACGCCTCCATCACCTGCACGCCGCAGTCATCATTGCACGCCATCAACCCGATGGGTTTTGGCAGGGATTTCAACCACGTCACGAGCGCGTCGCGTTCTCGCGCCCAATTGCGTCCGCCAACCGACGCGATGTGGTGTGTGCGTGTTTCAAAACCAGCCTCACGGATGCGTCGCACAAAACTTTCCTCCCGCACCACCGACCAGGAAGCCGATTCATCCGGGCGACTCGATGTGCCGACGAATGCAAACTGTTTGAAGCCGCACTGGATGAGATGCTCCGCTCCCATGTTGCCGATGTGGAGAGAATCCGTGACCACGTTCACCACACCGGAAACTTCCTCGCGCTTATGCCCGACGACCACGGCGGGAATCTTGAGCGCGAGAACTTCGTCCAACCGATCCCCGTCACGCATGATGATGCCGTCTGCGTCGAGAGATTTCAGCACCGGCCACGCGCTCTCCAAACCGCCGGGCTCCCAATAAAACGACCACGGCCCGTGATAGTGCGCGTAATCCGCCACACCATTGAGCAACGCGCGCCCCGAAGCGCGGGAAGATTCGATCAACAGAACTATTTTTGGAATGCGTGACATGGTTGTTATGAATCATAATGCGCCAAAACGCGGCAAACGCGATAAGCCAAAAGAAAACATATTCGGGGGACAACGAACTTGCCCGCACCACCATTGAAATAATGGATTGCGCGACGGAAGAACGTTTTCGGATTGGTGATGCAGGCTTGCCTGTGTTCCTGCGATGGATTCTTAACCGAATCCATGCAGTTGAATTGGGACGGAATAAACGCGGAGACGCAGAGAACGCGGAGAGGCGCTAAGATTTCTTATGTGGGAAACAATCACCGAATGGTGTGTCGTCTGTGGTTGGTTAATCTCTGCGCTTCTCTGCGGCCTTTGCGCCTTTGCGTTTCTCCCTCGGTTTCTCAACGGCTTCGTTCCGGCTTAACACAACGACACAACGCGGCGTAGCCGCTACCAAAGATGATTGAACAAGGAAGCCATGAAACCAGGAAAGCTCCCTCCAATTCCTGGTTTCATGGCTTCCTTATAAGCATCTCGTCAGGCTATCCCTCATTGGTAGTTTTCTAATCCGTCGTCGGATGTGCTGTCGGCATCGTTTCCGATTTTCAAGTTCGCCATCCCTCCCCTGCTCCGCTAAACAATCCGCCGCATGGCTGACCGATTGCCCATTTACGAAATCGAAAACGACATCATCGCCTCTCTCAAGGCGACGAAGCGTCTCGTGCTGCAAGCACCAACCGGCTCAGGCAAATCCACGCAAGTCCCGCAGATGCTTCTCAAACACGGCTTGCTCGGCAGCGGACAATGCGTCGTGTTGCAACCGCGCCGTCTCGCCGCGCGGATGCTTGCGTCCCGCGTCGCGCAGGAACTCAACGTGCAGCTTGGCCGCGAGGTTGGTTATCAGGTGCGCTTCGAGAATTGCGTCAGTGCCGCCACCAAAATAAAATTCGAGACCGAAGGCATTCTGCTCCGGCAACTGATTCAGGACGATAAACTCACGGGCATCTCCGCCATCGTCTTCGATGAATTCCACGAGCGCCATCTCTACGGCGACATCACCCTCGCCCGCGCGCTCGACATCCAGGAGCAACATCGCCCCGACCTGCTCATCATCGTCATGTCCGCCACGCTGAACGCAGGTGAACTGGAGGATTATCTCAACGGCAACGGTAGTGGGGCAGGCTTCCAGCCTGCCAATAGTGGGACAGCGCGTCCCGCCTGTCCTTCCCCGGACGTCTCGGTGCAATCTCACGCGCAACCAGACAGGCGAGACGCCTGTCCCACTACTTTTTCCTGTTCCATCCTCTGTTCCCAAGGTCGCACGTTTCCCGTGGACATCGAATATCTCCCGCACCGCCTCGGCGCAAATCCGCCGCCACCGTGGGAACTCGCCGCCGATGCGTTCACCCAGTTCGTCAATTCCGGCGGTGAGGGTGACGTGCTCGTATTCATGCCGGGCGGCTTCGAGATTTCTCAAACCATCACCGCCATCCGCAACATCTCCGAATCACGCGGCTTCATGGTGCTGCCGCTGCACGGCGAACTTTCTCCGCGCGATCAAGACGCCGCCGTGGCGCGTTATGAACAACGCAAAGTTGTCGTGGCCACCAATGTCGCCGAGACGAGCATCACGATTGATGGCGTCCGGCTCGTGATTGATTCCGGCCTCGCGCGAGTTGCTCGCTACGATGCAAGTCGCGGCATCAACACGCTTCTCATCGAAAAAATCTCCCAAGCCAGCAGCGATCAACGCGCAGGTCGCGCAGGTCGCACCGCGCCGGGCGTGTGCATGAGACTGTGGTCGCGCTCGGAACACGACGAACGCGCACCGCAAGAGTTACCGGAGATTAAACGCCTCGACCTCGCGGAAGTCGTCCTCACGTTGAAAGCCGCAGGCATAGAAGATTTGCGCGCGTTTCGTTGGCTGGAAAAGCCCGACGAGATTTCCCTCTCGCACGCCGAGGAATTGTTGCAGGACTTGGGCGCGCTTTGTAGGCGACGACGTGTGGAGTCGTCCCCGGTCGCTGCGGAATCCGAACGACTCCTCACGTCGTCGCCTACAATCACCGAGCTTGGCCGCCGGATGCTCGCCTTTCCCGCGCACCCTCGCTACTCGCGCATGTTGCTCGCCGCGCACGAATACGGCTGTGTGCATCAAGCCTGCCTCGTCGCCGCTCTCACGCAAGGCCGCGATCTGTTGCTGCGCGGCGGCGGCAAGGAAGTTCAGCAAGACCGCGACGATCTGCTCGGCGAGAAAGCCACGTCAGATTTCTGGATTCTCATGCGCGCTTGGACGTTTGCGTCGAAGAACCAATTCCGCGTTGATGCGTGTCGTCGCCTCGGCATCCACGCGGTCACGGCGAAACAGGTTGGTCCGCTGTTTGATCAATTCCTCCGCATTGCCAAGGCCGAAGGACTCGACATCACGCCACGCGAGATCAAGGACGAGGCG
>JANNAO010000095.1:0-2534 GCA_031384405.1 Verrucomicrobiota bacterium
GCCCGCGTAGAGCGGGCGGATTAGGGCGACAAGGGATTGCGCCGCTGTACGCGGCACTACGCCTCGCAGCGCGAGGCGTTCCACCACCTGACCGTCACTTTGAATCGCACCCTTCACCGTATGTAGTGCCTGGCCGGAAACTGCCCTTTCGAAATCGTCCTCGTCGTCGTTTCCGGCCAGCCACTATGTAGGACTTAACCCTGCGATGCAGAATCCTATCCCTGTTTCCTGCTTGTGACCGGTGGTGGGGCGACTGAATTCTCCTTCACCACTGCCATCATCTCCTCCATCCCTTCCTTGATCTCGTTGACTTGGGGATGCACTTCCTTGATGAGGTCGTGTTCGATCTTGGATAATTTTTCGATGCGTTTGCCCTGCTCACGCAGTTGATCCAACAGGGCATTCTGTTTGGTTGATATCCGGCTCATCCACCAAAAGCAAATGCCCCAGCAAATAGTTCCCACCACCGTCATCCAGTAGGCGAGGTTGTTTTTATCCATAAAAAATGATGCTGCTGATCAGGAAACGGCGGCGCAGAACTAAATCTGCGAAAGGCTACTTTTCAATCGTCAACTGCACACTGCTCTCGATGACACCTGCGCTGATGGCGTAGCGGGTGAGGCTGGCGGTGTCGTGGATGTCTAGCTTTTCCATCAGATGCTCGCGATGTTTCTCCACGGTTTTGATGCCGATGCCAAGTTCGCTGGCCGTTTCCTTGTTGGCCTTGCCTTCGGCGATGAGTTGCAACACTTCCACCTCGCGCGACGTCAATTGAGTGGCTTTCTCTTTTAATGCTCCCACCCGGTTTATTGATTTCAGATTTAGGCGGTCTTGTCGTTTGGAAATCGAGGGGCTGAAAAACGTCTTCCCCTTTTGCACTTCCCTGATCGCGCGGCACACGTCTTGGGCGGAGGTTTGTTTGAGTAGAAATCCCACTGCGCCGGACTCGATCGCGTTGGTGACATACGCGTCATCGCTGTGCGCGGAGAGGATGATGATATTGGTGGTGGGAACAGCTTTCAGCACCTGACGCGTGGCTTCCAGACCGTTAAGCAACGGCATGGCGATGTCCATCAACACCACTTCGGGAAGTAATTTTTTAACCATGGCGACCGCCGCGCGGCCATCCTGCGCTTCGCCCACGACTTCAAAGTCAGCTTCGAGTTCGAGCATCTTGCGAAAGCCCTCGCGCACGATCGTATGATCTTCCGCGAGCAGAACGGTGATAATTTTTGATTTCATAAGGTAGTTTATTTAGCCGCAGTGCGATTGGGCGGCAGTGGAATGCGCACTTCGATTTTTGTGCCGGCGCGGGTGCCGGATTTGACCGTGAGCGTACCGCCCACATAGGCGGCGCGTTCCTTCATGCCGAGCAAACCAAGCACGCTTTTCCCTTTTCGTCGGGCCGCATGATGTCTGGCGTCGAAGCCGATCCCGTCGTCAGAGATATTCAACTGCACAAAGCCATCCGGATTTGTCAGGTTCACGGTCACATGCCGGGCGCGGGCGTGCTGATCCAAATTTTTCAAGGCTTCCTGAAGAATACGGTAGAGCGCCAGTTCGGTTTCAGCGGGCAATCGCGCGGGCAACTCCACGCAACTCAGCTTGACGGGCACGCCCGTCCGCTTCGCAAACTCCGTGGTGGCGGCACGCAAGCCAGCAGCCAGACCCAGGTTGTCCAAGACACTGGGCCGCAGATTGCGGGAGATGCGTTCCACTTCCCCGGCAGTCTCGCCGAGCAGATCACGGAGTTTGATCGCTTCCTTTTTTGAGGTGCCGTCGCGCGGCGAAAGTTTATCCGCCAACGTCTGACTGCGCACGAGCACCGCGCAGAGCAACTGCGTGATGTTGTCGTGTAATTCCAGTGCCACGCTGCCGCGCTCGGCTTCCTGCACTTGCACCACGCGATGCGTCAACGCCCGCAGCAGTTCCTCGTTGCGCTGCGCTTCCGTCATGTTCGTCACTACCATACCGATGATGACATCCTCAGAACCTTCGTTAGCCAGTTCGCGAATGGAAAGTAGCGCAGGGATCAATGCCCCGTCGCTCGCATGGAGCAACACCTGGATTTTAGAACCGGATTTGGCGGCCCGTTTCATGAGCGGACGGAGGATCGCCCGGTCTTCGACGGACAGAAAACGGTGGAACGAACTACCCGTCACCTGCTCCAGCGGGAGCTTGACCATGTTGGCGAAACACTGGTTGGCGAACAGAATCATCATGTTCGCCGTCAACGTCAGCGCGCCCTCGTTCATGGATTCGATCAGCAGGCGGTAGGCGTGTTCGGCCCCGTCCAGCGTGAACACTTGCGAACCGTCCTTGCCCGCGACCATCACTGAATCCACTTCGCCACTGCGGATGGCGCGAACGGTTTCCTCCGCGATGGCGAGCCGCGCGTGAAGCTGGGTGAGTTCTGCCCCCGGAGCGCGACCGGTCCCCGGTCGCAGCGCGTGATTGTGGCGAGAGTCGTGGAGTTTATTGGCGCGTTTTTGTCTGGCGACGCGCTGCGGGCGAGTGACCGCCCGCGCTCCGGG
>JANNAO010000096.1:0-2594 GCA_031384405.1 Verrucomicrobiota bacterium
CCTTTATCTTGCCGTCAACAAAGACGCCACTGCCGCTGCTGCCGCTGTAAATTTGTACTCCACCACCAGTTCCATCACCGGAAACAGCGCGCTGAAATTCGATCTCTGGCTCAACTGGGCGACCCTCGGCTCATCCGCCGAACACGCGCTCTTCGGCATCAACCATTCGGGCGAAATCACCAACCGCATCGGGCTTGCTCCGAGCGACGGCTTGATGTTCGCCCTGGATGCGGATGGAAATGTGGCGGCGAACACGACCACGATCAGGGACTACGCCGTGTTGCGCGGCGCAGGAGTCAATGCGCCGACATTGCTGCTCACGAACAACACGACCTTTGGCCCGACACCGCTGCTCGGCCCACAGTTCGACAATCTGAATCCCGGCATTACCGCACTGTTTCCATCGAAGACGATCCCGGGTTGGGGCAGTTCGCCGAGCGGCAGCGCGGGATTGGGCTGGGTGCGGGTGGAAGTCCGACAAGTCGGCAGCCTCATCACTTGGTTGCTCAACGGCACTGCCATCGCGCAATACACCAACACCACCGCCTACACCAATGGCTGCGTGATGATCGGCTACAACGACTTCTTCAGTTCCATCGGCGATTCAAACAGCTTTGCCATCTTCGACAACATCCGCATCGAACCCATCACGGTCGGGATGCTGGGTTTGTTTGCGCCGCAAGTGGTGGGAAATAATTTCAGCTTCTGTTTTGCCACCGAGCCATACGAAAGTTACACCGTTCAAACGGCGACAAATTTTGCATCGCCAGTGTGGACTGCCGTGACGAACTACATCGGAACAGGCGGGACGATCTGCATCAACATCCCGTTGCTGCCAGCAAGCCCACCCGCCCGCTACTTCCGCGTCAGCAGGCCGTGAGACTGTTCACCCCAAAACCGGGGATTGAATTGCCACAAAAAGGCACAAGAGGCACAAGACAAAGGGATACGGAGGCGGAATCCCGTTTTGAGCGTTTCACCGGGGCAGTGAATGACTTCTTCGCCGGACACGTCGGCCTTCACTTAATACTTTTGCGCCTTTTGTGCCTTTTTGTGGCTGATCAAACTGCTTTTTCAAGGTTCACTGCATCACCGTCGTCGCCTGCTTGAGCCGCAACCAGTCCGCATTCCTGCTGCTGACTTGTGAGTAGCCCTGCGCGGAAACAATCGTGGTGGGATCGCGCAGCTTCCAATGTTCGGCATGACCATCCACGAAGTTCAGCGTGAACCCGCGCTGATGACGCATCGCCGGAAAACTCGCGAACGGCTGGCTGTCATCCATTGTCACCAGAAAATATCCATCATCAATCGTGACCTCGTGTTCATCCGCCATCAACCAGAGCATCGCCGTGCCGCCCGCACCGAACTCCGCGTCCTTGACGAACGTGCGGAAGCTGTTCCGCCCAGTGACCGCCCCATCCATGCTGCGGCCTCCGATCCACGAATTCATCGCGTAACTGCGGACACGCTGCCCGCGAATGCTCACGCCCTCCACGCTCATGGAGTTGTCCGCCGGACAGTGGAATAAACCAACCTGGCTCGCATACGGAAATAATTTCCCCTGACGTAGCAGCGTGGTGTTCGTCGCAAGGTTTGGTTCTTTCATGCTCCCACTCACCCAGACGTTCGAGTTTGTCATGACTCTGGCGATGTCCAGGTTCGGCACTAGAACCCCGGAGTTGTCGCCGAGGTACATCTGTGCGGCCACACCGGCTTGCTTGAGATGATTCAGGCAGGCAATGGTCTTGGCTTTGGCTTTGGCAACACCCAATGCGGGCAGCAACAGCCCTGCGAGAATGGCGATGATGGCGATGACCACGAGGACTTCGATCAACGTGAACGCAACGCTCCGCCCGCCCGCGACGTATCGCGCAGGCTGACGGCTTGATTGAAATGCGGGCCGATAAAACACAACGACAGTGAATACTTAATACTCAACCTTCGCAATCCGGGCACTGTGCGTCTCACCGCACACCCGCAAAACTTGATCGCCCATCAATGCTCCACCACTCGGTAAAATCTCTGCGGCCATTGTGGCGCGCTGGAATCTCGCAACAACAACGAGCCGTTCGTGATGCTCAACACATCCGGCAACGGCTGCCAGTGGATCAGGTTCGTGCTGGCCTGCGCCTGAAACAATGGCAGGTCGTTTGTTGTGAGTGCTCCGCCATCCGCATCACGCGAGGAGATTTCCATGCTGCCATCCGTCGCGCGCTGCACTGAACCCAACCGCTGTGGCACGATGACTTTCAGCATGGCGTTGCTCGTCACCACGCTGCCTCCCGCGTCGGTGATTCGCATGGCGTAAGTTCCCGAATCGCGTCGGCTGACATTGGTGAGAGTGAAAAAGCTAACTGTTCGCCCCAGTAAATTAGTACCGTCTTTCAACCACTGATAACTCAATGGCTGCATCCCGTTGCCGCTGGCCGCGAACATCACACTCGATCCCATCGCCACCGTCTGACTCGATGGATGTCTGATGACGGTCGGTGGCGGCGGCGTGAACAAAACTTCATCCACCCATCCCGCATCTCGACCCGCACTCACGCTTACGTCTTTCGTGTAAGCCCAGCGGAGTGTGTGTGTGCCTGTGG
>JANNAO010000125.1:0-7046 GCA_031384405.1 Verrucomicrobiota bacterium
ACCCCCGGAAAGCGTGAAAGGAAATCTGCATCCCGGAGGGATGCCAGAGCCGCTGCGACCCTTTCAGGGTCGCGTCACCTTGCGCGTCATCCGGGGGTGTCGTCGTTTCACTCCTCAACCCCCGGCTAATTTCTTTCAGCCCGCCGGGCTGTAGCGGCGGGCATCCTTGCCTGCCGTAGAGCCGGGCTTCCAGCCCAGCGGAAAAAACCTCACGAACCACGCAGCGCACAGGAGTTGTCGAGCCATCAAACCATCGGATGGTTCTTTCCGGGCGGCAAGGATGCCGCCCTCTACGTCAGGCAGAGATGCCTGACGCTACCTCGGAGTCGGGCTGATTACGCGCCCCACAAAAGTTGCCAACAAAAACCCCGCCGTGCAGAGCAGGGCGGGGTGATCGAGAGTTTGTTGTATCAGTTCAGACTGTCGCAGCGTCGCCACCGATTTGAATCTTGCGGCGTTCGGCTTCGTCACGCGCGGCTTGTAGCACAGCACCGGCTTGGTCGCCGATTTGCGGGATGTCTTTGATGTCGCCTTCTTCGGCTTGCAGCAAATCTTCCAAGCGTGTGAGTCCGGCGTGGACGAGCGCGTCGGCTTGTTCGCGTGTGACGCCGGGAATGGCAGCGAGGTGCTCGACGGCTTCGGCAACCTTTTCCTCGAATCC
Source organism: Verrucomicrobiota bacterium (assembly GCA_031384405.1). GTDB lineage: Bacteria > Verrucomicrobiota > Verrucomicrobiia > Limisphaerales > JADLHS01 > JADLHS01. The sequence continues at coordinate 662 of JANNAO010000125.1, forward strand.
ATGGCGCACGACGACTTCGGCTTCAATGTCCACCTGCCAACCCGTGAGTCTGGAGGTGAGGCGGGCGTTCTGGCCGCGTTTGCCGATGGCGAGCGAGAGTTGATCGTCAGCGACTTTGATCTTGGCGCGCTTGTTGGGTTCGTCCAGTTCAAAGGTCTTGATCTTGGCAGGCGCGAGGGCGTTGGTGACGTAATCGCGGACGTTGGACGACCACTTGATGATGTCCACCTTCTCGTTGTTGAGTTCGCGGACGATGTTTTTGACGCGTTGACCGCGCAAGCCGACGCACGCGCCGACGGGATCCACTTTTTCATCACGCGTCCAGACGGCGAGTTTGGTGCGGAATCCGGGTTCGCGGGCAATGCCTTTGATCTCGATGGTGCCGTCGCTGATCTCGGAGACTTCGACTTGAAACAACTTGATGACGAATCGCGGATCGGCGCGGGACAAAATGATTTCCGGGCCGTGCGGGCCTTGTTCGACGGCTTTGACGTAGCAACGAATGCGTTCGCCGACCTGATATTCTTCCGTGGGCACGCGCTCTTTATTCGGGAGCATGGCTTCGTATTTGCCGAGGTCCACAAGCACATCGGAACGCTCGAAGCGGCGAACGGTGCCGCTGATGATGTCGCCGACGCGGTCTTTGAATTCGGTGAAGATCATTGCCTTCTCAGCACGGCGGACGCTCTGCATCAAGGCCTGCTTCGCATATTGCGAGGCGATGCGTCCGAAGCCGGTAGGGGTGACTTCGATTTCAAGTTCTTCGCCGATCTGGGCATCGCCTTTGATGCGGCGCGCGTCGAACAGGGAGATTTGGTCGTGCTTGGAGATGACTTTCTCGGTGACGATAAGTTTGGCCCAAGCTTTGATGTCGCCATTCTTGGGATCAATGGTGACGCGGAGTTCGCGGGCCGCGCCGACGGCTTTCTTGGCTGCGGAGAGCAGGGCTTCCTGGACGGCATTGACGAGGACATCGCGGCTGATGCCCTTTTCACGTTCCCAAAATTCCAATACCGCCAAAAAATCAGCATTCATAGTCGTTCCTTCTCCCGCGAGGGGAATAAAATTCCCACGAGGGGAATAAAAAAGTCGGCAGAAATTATTCTTCCGACTTCACATGCCAGCTTGCGCCAGCGTCAAACTTTACCGTTATGCGCTGAGAGTAGGGATTCGGGCGAATATCCGTCAAGGAGGAATTCCAATGCTGAGAGAGCAAACACGGCAGGAACGAGCTGTGGTGAGGGTGACAAATCTTGGTTGGCCTGTTTTTTTACAAGATTGTTGTGGATTATTTATGTTCGTTTGATACAGTCGCGCCCCTCGTTCATCGGGAGAAACGCTTCCGTGAGGTGAGAAAACGATTTTGCCAGAAAATTTGCTACGCGTGACAACGAAGAAAAAAGTAATCAAGAAGCCGGTCGAACGCCATAAAGCGCACGCCTCGACTTCGGCTGCGGCTATTTTGGGACGGCCACTTGCGTCCAAGACCAGCCCTGCGAGGGGAACAAAGAAGGTCAAGGCGGAGTGGCAGAAGTATTACGATCGCCTGTTGGAATTGCGCGAACAGTTGATGCGCCAGATGAACGGACTCGCCAAGGAGTCCGCGCAGGAGATCGCGGGATACAGTCTGCACATGGCGGATTCGGGCACGGATAATTTTGATCGTGATTTCGCTTTGAGCCTGTTGTCGTCCGATCAGGACGCGGTGTATGAGATCGAAGTAGCATTGAAACGCATTGAGCGCAATGCGTATGGTGTCTGTGAATTGACGAACAAGCCGATCCCGAAGGCGCGCCTTGAGGCGATTCCGTGGGCGCGGTTCACAGTTCAAGCCCAAGCCCAGCTCGAACGTGATGGCGCGTTGCGTCAACGCCGCCTTGGTCAGCTCGGCACCGTAGATGGTGCTGCTGTTCCTGATGTCGAAGACGCGGACGACGATGCTCCAGAAGAGAAACCGGCTGCCAAAGACAAAGAACAATCCTAATTTTATATGCGCGAAATCATCACCATCGAATGCACCGAAGCTCGTAAGGAGGGGAAATCTCCTTCGCGCTACACCACCACCCGCAACAAGAAGCTGAAGACCGAGAAGCTGGAGATCAAGAAGTTCAATCCCGCTCTCCGTCGTCACACGTTGCATCGCGAAATCAAGTAATCCTATGCCTCGCAAGACAAACACAGACAAACCCGACAGCCGTGGCCGCCGCGGCACCACAGAAAAACGCACACCGCGCCCGAAGCCGAAAATTGATTTCACGGTGGACGCCCTGGACTTCAAGAACACGAACCTGCTCCGCACGTTTGTGACCGACCAGGGCCGCATTCTCCCGCGCAAATACACCGGACTCCCTGCGCATTATCAACGCCGCCTGAACCGCGCCATCAAACGCGCGCGTCAGATGCTGTTGGTGAAGTGATTTCCGAGACCCTGTTGGCGGCTAACGTCAGCAGGGTTTTTTGACGACACGAGTTGCAAACGATTTGCAATTGGCGAGTCGTCGTCGCCACCCGTTGAGAGAACTCAACTGCCACCTGCCATGGATTATCTACTGTTGCTCTCCAGCATCGCGCTCGGCGTCATCACGGTGTTTGTCTTCAAACTCTACGACGCAAAACACATCAAGCTGCTCAATGCTTTCACGGGCGCGTATCTCCTGAGCATGACGTTTCTTCACCTGCTGCCTGATCTTTACACTCACAGTTCAGGCGAAGGCCACGCGGCGCATCCTGCCGTCTGGATCGGTGGATTCATGTTGGCTGGATTTTTTATTCAGGTCGCTTTGGACGTCATCTCAATGGGCGTCGAACACGGACACTCTCATTCACTACCGGGTAAAATGCCGTTGGGCGTCGTCATCGGACTTTGCCTGCACGCGTTCGTTGAAGCCTTGGCACTCGGCGGCGGAAATGGACACGGACACGAAGGCCATCAATGCGGTTCTGGCCGGATGCTTCTTGTGAGCATCGTCGTCCACAATTACCCCGTGGCGATCGCGCTGCTCGGAATGCTCCTTCAATCCGGAATGAAACGAGGGCGCGCACTCGGCATCATCGTGCTGTTCGCCGCCATGGCGCCGCTCGGCATGTTCATCTCCTCACACACGGCTCTCGCAAATTACACACGCGAACTCATGGCTCTCGTCATCGGTATCTTCATGCACATCTCCACGACAATTCTGTTTGAGGCGAGCGACGTGCATCGGTTCAATTTTCCCAAGCTGGCGGCGATTCTTTTTGGAACTGCGCTCGGCATCGGCAGCGTCCTGATGTTCGCGCATTGAAGTATGCAGCCGGTTGCGTCAAATCGCGGGAGTGAGTCCGATGCGTGTTGCCCGCACACGCGACTTCGGCGTGAATCTAAAAAACTAACCGGAGCGCGGCGGGAAATCCTGCGCGTGTTGGAAAAGGAATCTCGCCCGCTGACGAACAAAGAAATATTCCAACTGCTGCCACAAGGTCGGTGCGATCTCGCGACGGTGTATCGCTCGATTCAGTTGCTCGAAGAGTTGGGAATGGTAAAAAAGTTTGTGTTCGGCGATGGCTCGGCGCGGTTCGCATTCATTTCGGAAGGCGGCGACGCTCACCGGCATCATCTGGTTTGCACAAGCTGCCAGAAGATCGTGGAAATCGGAGAGTGCATCGTGCGGGAACTGGAAGAACGTGTCGTGGCGCGCAGCAATTTCAAAGCAGTGACGCATCGGCTGGAGTTTTTCGGCGTGTGTCCGGCATGTCAGTGATCGGAAAAGCGAAAGGCCGCGCTGTGAAGCGCGGCCTTTGTTTTATGATTTGAAAGTTTTGTTTCGTTATGTCGCTTGTTCGGTCTCCCAATCTGCGAGGTGCAGATACTCTTTGATCTTCCGGCGCTCGTGGCGATTCTTCATCGCCTTCTTCGGCTGACTATCAGCCTTGCGGAATGGATGTTTGGTGTCGCGAATGGCTTCCGTGATGGTTTCGATCATGTTTTTGGTCATGGCTCGTGACGAGTTGAGGTTTCATTGAAGACGATCTGTCTAGGGAGGCTTCCTTGAAAGCACCCTGGATGGAGTTAGCAGAGACAGGCATAACACCTCAGATCGGTCTGACTCTATGACCACATTCCAAACTTGTCATTCAAAAATTTCCAAAAATATATTTCCTCGTCACAAGGCGAAAATCTTGCGCCCGCTGGCATGGGAAATAATTCAGCGGGAAGTCAGCGGGAACTACAGGCGAGCTTTTGAGAGACGAGGATGCTGGTCACAACCAACGTTGCCGCGCAGCCAATAAAGAGGCCGGGGGAGGAAACATCCAAGAAGATGATGGGCGCGCTGAATTGTCCGATGATGCGAGCCAGGCTGGCTGCGCCTTGCGCCACGCCGATGTTTGCGCCTTGTTCGTTGGCGGAAGTGAGGTTGGACAATAATCCAAACAGCGGCGGGCGCGTGAGGCTTGAACCAATCGAGAGCAAGGCGAGCGCACCGAGCAATCCCCACCAAGCGCGACCTTCCGATTGCGCGAGAATTCCCCAAGAGAGCAAGCCGCTGCCCTTGATGAAGGGTAGTAAGGCGAGACTGATTGCCGTCAGAACCAGCGAGAGGGCGATGACTTTCGGCTCGCCGAGTTTCTTGACGATGCGTCCGATCATGCCGCCTTGAACGAACGCGCTGATGAGTCCGCAGAACACGAAGAGATAAGTGGCGACGGTTGCGGTGGTGGCATCGTCTTTGATGTTGAGTCCGAAGTTTTCGCACACGAGCAATGCCAGCGTGACTTCAAAGCAACTGAAGCAAAGCGTGGAGAAGAAGAACACAACCACCAGCAACCCGATGCCGGGTGTGGTGAGGGTGTGCTTCCATTGAGCGAGGTGCGGGCGTTGGGGAGCTTGTTCGGAACTCGGCTGACGGCTCTCGCGAAGGATGAACAGCGCGAGCAGGAAGTTGACGGCGCAAAATGATGCCGCAACCCAGCCTGGGCCTGTGATGCCAAAATGTTTCAAGGTGACGCCGCCAATGGCAGGGCCGAAAATGAAACCCAAACCGAACGCCATGCCGATGAGTCCCATCCTCTTTGAGCGGTTTTCCGCCGGGGTGATGTCTGCGATGTAAGCCTGCGCCACGGTGATGTTGCCACCAAACGCGCCAGCAAATGCCCGTGCAATGCCGAGAGTCACCAGTGCTGTCGTCGTGTCTTGCAGCCCTGAGCCGAACGCAAAGATCGCGTAGGAGATTGTCGCGCCTGCGGTGCTGATCAGCATGATTGGGCGGCGTCCAATGCGATCCGAGAGCCGTCCCCAAATGGGCGCGAAGACGAATTGCATCGCGGAGAAGCACGCCAGCACGATTCCGATGGTCAGACTGCTTGCATCGAAACGCTTGGTGAAGACCGGCACGAGCGGCACGACGATTCCAAAGCCGATGAGGTCAATGAACACCGTCAGCCAGATGATGAGGAGCGAAGGTTTTTTCATCGCTTAGAATCTGGAGTCGCCGTGCGTCGCGGGTTTAGTCGTCGAAAACATGGGCGGAGTCTATTGAAGGAGTCCGGCGCGTCAAGGTATGCGCTTGTCTCGTTCTCCAGTGTCGCTTGCCTTGGAGTGAGACAGGAGGCTTTCCGCATCGGGCACTTCAATCGTATTTCCCATACCATCGCGCTTTGGCGTCCATCTTGCGTCATCGGTGCAAAGTCTGAGGACGTGCAGAAGAATTTCCTATATTAACGATGCAAACTAACGAAGCAAAAAACGCGGATGTCAAAGACACTCGCAAGCGGGTATTGCTGGTGGACGATCACGCGGTCGTCCGCTTTGGTATCGCGCAATTGATCAATCGCCAAGCCGATCTCATCGTGTGCAACGAACAGGAAGATGCGCGCAAAGCCATGGATGCCATCACCAAGTTGTCGCCGGATCTGGTCATCGCCGATCTCTCGCTCAAGGACAGCAGCGGTCTGGAGTTGATCCGCAATATCAAGGCGCAATACCCCAAGATGCCCATTCTCGTGGTGAGCGTTCATGATGAAACGGTTTATGCGGAGATCGCGTTCCGAGCAGGTGCGTTGGGTTATCTGATGAAGCAGGAGGCGTTGGAGAAAATCATCACTGCCGCTCGTCGCGTCATGGCGGGCAGCGTGTATGTGAGCGATTCGCTTGCGGCGAAAATGTTGCAGCAACAGGTGCGCGGTAACACCGATGTGCAGCAGCCCGCGATCAAATCGTTGAGCGACCGTGAAGTCGAAGTGTTCCATCTCATCGGTCAATGGAAGAAGACAAAAGAGATCGCCGGGGAATTGCATCTAAGCGTGAAGACCGTGGAATACTATCGCGAGCAGATCAAACGGAAGCTCAATCTCAAGGACGCATCCGAACTCACCCAATACGCCACGGCGTGGGTGCAACGCGAAGTGCCCG
>JANNAO010000240.1:0-20190 GCA_031384405.1 Verrucomicrobiota bacterium
CACATCCAATCCAGCCACGAGCAGGACGCAAAGATTTTCATCAGCGCAACCGAGCTTGCTGAGTTGCGGAAGCAGGACGCGACGGTGCGGTTGCTCGACGTGCGGTCGCGCGAGGAGTTTGAAGCAGTGAACATCGCTGGCTCACAGTTGATGTCTCAGGACGTGATGCGGCAGATCATGGGCGATGGCTCGAACACGCGTCCGCTCGTCATCGTGGATCATCAGGGCAAGACGGCACTGGATGCGGCGGCGTATTTCATGGGGCACGGTCTGCAAAATGTTCGTGTGCTGCGCGGTGGCATTGATGCGTGGGCGCAGGAAGTGGAGACGGGGATGCGGAGATACAAGTTGGGGTGAACCAAATTTTATGGCTATTCCTTTTGAACCAACCCGGTCTTACGTATACAAAGCGTCCCGTTATGAGCTTTTACCAAAGATAGTGGAAATGGCGCGCGTGCATGGAGAAAAGCCATTCCTGCTTCGGGAATTTTCAAGACAGGTGCTTACAGAAAATTTCTCGCCGGAACAGTTGGAAATCCGAGTTAAAAGAGCGAAATCTGAGGCGACTGACAAGATGATTCAGATTTTTGGGTTCTACATTCCTTTTCTAGCCGAAAACTTACGAGCTTTTGAAAACCTCGGCGGTGGCATGTTTAGAAATTTTCCAATAGATGAGGAGTTGGCAGATGCGGACGCAGTGGCAACCGACGTCGAATCAAACGATGCCGGGATTATCTACGCCTATTCTTTTCCTTCCATTAGGAAAAACGGCGTAAAATTTCCCATCAAGATTGGGTTGACAGTAACTGGCGATGCGAAAGAGCGTGTTGCGCAGCAATGTAAGCAGACCTGTTGCTTTGAATATCCGGTCGTCCTAAAAACTTGGGAAGTGCAACGAGTTGCCGCTGTGGAGAAATCTATTCATTCGACACTGGAAGCCCGCGGTTCAAAACGGCGATCTCCGGGAAACGAGTGGTTCGACACTACAGTCGAAGAGGTCGAAACCATCGTTAAGTTCGTTCAAACCTTCTGATTGTTGAATTGATATCTTTCCGTCTTTGCATCTCCATCAAATTGAAATCATGACCGAAGACCTACAAAAACGAATCCAGCAGGCACTCGCCAATCCTCAGAACATGGGAGAGCTGGCCGATGCGGACGCCATCGGCACGGTGGGCAATTCCGATTGCGGCGAAATGCTACGCATGTGGGTGAAGTTCAAACAACAGGATGGCAAGCGCGTGATTGATCGTGCCACGTTCCAATCCTTCGGCTGCGAGACAGCAATCGCGGTTGCGAGCCTGGCGACGGAATTGATTCGCGGCAAAACGGCGGAAGAAGCGTTGGCACTCAAGCCGGAAGAACTCGCGGGCGAACTTGGCCCGCTGCCGCCGATGAAAATTCACTGCTCCCAACTGGTGGAAGGCGCGCTGCGTTCGGCGTTGAGTCCGCAAGCCGAGACTTGCGCAAAACCTACAGAGTCCGCGAAATCATCAGCGAGTTCCATCGCGCCGACGTTGCTGGATAGTTTTTCCAAGCCCAAAGAAGGCGGCGTGAAGATTCAGTTTCTAGATTGAGGCGGAGCAATGCGAGCGAGCGGTGATGGGAGAAACGCAAAGACGCAGAGAACGCGGAGAGGCGCAGAGAATTTACCAATGTGATCCGATCACTGGATGATGTCTTGTCCAGAAAACCTTTCTCCTCTGCGTTTCTCTGCGGCCTCAGCGCCTCCGCGTTTCTCCCGCCTGGCTTCATCTGCGCTCCGTTCACTTCCCCTGCGCGGCTGATTCGTCGTTGTATTTGTAGAACGCTGCGATGAGCGTGAACAAGACCGCCGCCACAAAAGTCATCCCCGCATAGAGCATGAATCGTCCGGGCGTGACCGACCCGTGACCATCCGCCGTGGCGAGCATTTTGGTGATGCCCATCACCACAAGATTGCCCAGTGCCACACTCAGATTCCAGAAGCCCATGATCGTGCTTTTCATCGAAGGCGCGGCTTCGCGGAATGCGAATTCCAATCCAGTGGTGGCAACCAAAACTTCCGCCGTGGTGAGAATGAGATACGGCAGGGTTTGCCAGAGAATGCTCATCTGCTCGCCTGCGTCCACACGAGTTTGCAGCCAAGCCACAGCCACGAAGCTGAATCCCGCGAGGAAAAATCCCGCCGACATGCGTTTGAGCGGCGAGGCGAATCTTCCCAAAGCCGGGTAAGCCACCAGCGTGAGCAGTGGCACGAGTGTCATCACCATGAGCGGGTTGATGGATTGCATGGCCGAGGCGTCGAGCTTCCAACCGAACGGGAGAGCCATCGGGATCATTTTTTGTCCCTGCGCGATCCAGGTGGTGTGGGTTTGATCGAACAACGCCCAGAACACCGGGATCAATGCGAAGATGGAAAGGATCGGCCCGACCGATGCGGCGGCGCGGACTTCTGCTTCTGAGTAACGGGCTTTCGCACCATCCCAGAAACCTTTGCCGGCGGAGCGGTTTGAAATCGCAGCGATCAACACGGCGAAGAAGCCTGCGCTGCGGGTCGTCTTCGCGGGCGGCACCATCACGTAATGGCGTGTGCCCAACCAGAAAATCAGAGTGGCCACGGCCATCAAAATCCCCGGCACACCGAACGCCCACGCCCAACTGTGATTCTTGAGTTGAGGAATGATGAGCATGGAGAAACACGCGCCGAAGTTGATGGCCCAATAAAAAGCCGCATACGCCTTTTGCAGGAGGTGACGCTGATTGGATTGGAATTGATCGCCGAGAAACGCCGAGACGCACGGCTTGATGCCGCCTGAGCCGAACGCGATCAACGCCAGCCCGGCATAGAGACAAATCGTGCGCGCCTCTTTCGTCCCGGCCACGTCACTGAACGCCAGCACGCCGTGTCCGACGCAGTAGGCGAGCGAAATCCAGAGGATGGTTTTGTATCTGCCCCAGAAGCGATCCGACACCCACGCGCCGATCAGCGGCATGAAGTAGTTGAAGAATTTAAATCCGTGAATGATGAACGCGCTGTCGTCTTTGGATTTTTCCAGCACATCCGTGATATAGACCATCAGGATGCTGACCATGCCGTAGTAACTGAACCGCTCGGCGGCTTCGTTGCCGATGATGTATTTGATCTGGGGCGGCCAACGGTTGTTCGTAGGTGCTGGGGCTTCTGGATTCATGTTTGTGTTGGCCGTGTGAGTAACGAAACACTGCGGGGCAAGCGAGCTTTTCTTACGACCTCCCTATCATCTTCAGGTCGGTTTTTGGGTTTCAATTTCCATCCATGCCCCCATTATCAATTCCAATATGCTCCTCAATTCAAAGGTGCTGATCGTTGTTGCGCTGCTTTGTTGCATCACGCGAACAAGTGCCGTTGATTTCTCCACCACCAACGCGGAAACGCTCCGCACATTCTGGGCGGCAGCGGAAAAGACCAATAAGCCAGTGACCGTGGTTTCTTTCGGGGATTCCATGGCTAATTCATATTCGTCCGTGACGCATCACATCATGAACAAGTTGATAGCCCGAATCGGGGTAGCGGGTTATTCCTTGGAAAATTATCAGAATAGAACCTTGTGGACGCCCACCAACGGGGCCGCCGAGATTCAAACAGGGCCGTTCTGGTTTTCACAATACTTCTTTCTGCCGGCAGGGTCATCTCTGTGGTGGTTCAATGAATCCAACGCCAGTGGTATCCCGTCCGACACGGCTGGAGTTTTTTACGTCGCACAGCCAGCGGGTGGACAATTTCGGCTTTCGATTTCCACGAACGGCGGACCGTGGATTACCAAACTTTTGATTGATGGCTACAACCCGACACCTGTCGGGCGATACACCAACGTGACTCTGTCTCCCAACAAACACCGCATCCGGCTGGATTGCGAATACGGGACGAATTACATCATCGGCACTCAACACTTCTTGGCGCACACCGGCGGCGTGAATGTCACATTTGTGGATTATCCCGGCATCAACCTCGGTCAGGTCACCAATGTCTCGCTGGCGATTCGTCAGCCGATTTTTGCCGCGCTCAATCCTGATCTCATCATCTGGCACATGAAGGAGCCGCCGGAAGGGTTGTTTGACAGGATGGAGGAGAACGAGCGTTGGTGGTCTAACTCTGCTCCTTCCGCTGCGGTCATCTACATCGGCACACCGTGGGCCTTCAACGACACCATCGGCACGCAGACGATTGATCAAAACACCATCGCCCGGAATATCGCCGTCAAATATCGCCGCGCCTATGCCGATCTCATGCAGCCGACAGTCAGCTATGAGTGGCTGGTCGGGAATGGATTCATGGCGGACCCCACACATCTGACTTCAGCAGGCGGACTCTACTGCGCCAATCTCATGTGGGATGATCTGGGGTTCTTCGCGCTTGGCCTGAACAAGAAACTTTCTCTCACAAAGACTGGATCACAGATCAATCTCAATTACAACACCTCCACTGGCGCGGTTTATCGGCTCGAAGCTTCCACCAATCTCCAGACGTGGTCGGCGGTGATCACGAATTCTGTCGGCAATGCATTGTTCTCAACCAATTTCATCCCGCCTGCGACGCCTGCCTATTACCGATTGGGTCTCCGGCCACAGTAATTTTTCGCAGGTGCAACTTGTGCGTATCCAAAGTTGAGGTGCTGCGCAGTAGATGAATTGCCAAGTTGCTGCCGCCTAAAGGCAGCGTTCCGGTAGCAACCATTTTTCTTCCAGCCGCACTTGAACCTTGCGCGGGCTGTCGGGCTTCTGGTGAAATAGCCGCGCTGGTTTCAACTGTTGCGATGCAAAATTACCCCAAACATTACTGCGGCGTGTTCGGCATTTATGGTCATCCGAATGCGGCGGAACTTTCGTACTACGGCCTCTACGCGTTGCAACATCGTGGTCAGGAAAGTGCGGGCATCGTCACGAGTGATGGCCGCCAGTTCCGCGAGCACAAAGGCATGGGCCTCGTCTCCCAGATTTTCAACGGTCAGGTCTTGCACGATCTCGTCGGGAAGATGGCTGTGGGTCACACGCGTTATTCCACCACCGGTTCGAGCAACATCCGCAATGCCCAGCCGCTCACGGGCAACTGTATGCGCGGCCAGATCGCCGTGGCGCACAATGGCAACCTCACCAACGCCTCCGCCCTCCGCGACGAACTCGAAGCCAAGGGCGTGATGTTCCAGACCACGGTGGACAGCGAGGTCATTCTCAATCTGCTCGCTCAACCCGCACTGGACGGACACGACAATCATTTAGCCAGCGTCGTGCGCCGCATCGAGGGCGCGTTCTCACTCGTCATCATGACGGAGAACGAACTCATCGGCGTGCGCGATCCGCACGGCTTCCGTCCGCTGTCCATCGGCAAGGTGGATGATGCGTGGGTGCTTTCGAGCGAGACGTGCGCGTTTGATTTGATCCACGCCAAGTTCGTCCGCGATGTCGAGCCGGGCGAGATCGTCATCATCAATCAGGACGGGTTGCACAGCATCCAGGCTTACCCGGAACAGAAGCGGCGCGCGTTCTGCATGTTCGAGTACGTCTATTTCGCGCGGCCCGACAGCACGATTGCAGGTCGCAACGTCTATAAAGTCCGCGTTGAGATGGGACGACAACTCGCGCGTGAATATCCCGTCGAAGCCGATCTGGTGATTCCCGTTCCCGACAGCGGCGTGTATGCGTCGCTTGGTTATGCCGAGGAGTCTGGGATTCATTACGAGATGGCGTTCATCCGCAATCACTACGTCGGGCGCAGTTTTCTTCAGCCGTCCCAACTCATCCGCGACTTCAATGTGCGCGTGAAGTTGAATCTCATCGGCGAACTCGTGCAAGGCAAGCGCGTCATCATCGTGGATGATTCCATCGTGCGCGGCACGACGTGTAAGGCGCGGGTAAAAACCTTGAAGGAAGCTGGCGCGAAGGAGGTTCACGTCCGCGTGAGTTGTCCGCCGCACATGAATCCGTGCGTGTATGGCATTGATTTTCCAGATCGCAACAAGCTGATGGCAGCGAATCATTCCGTGGAGGCCATCCGCGATTATCTCAACGCGGACTCGCTGCACTATCTGTCCGTGGACGGCATGGTGAAGGCGACTGGATTGCCGAAGGAAAACTTCTGCCTCGCGTGTTGGGATGGAAATTATCCCGTGCCCTACGATCCGGCGACGGACAAGGAGATCATTGAGCGTCGTCGCAGCCGCGTGGAAACGCTGCGTGATTCATTCGCGAAGGATGGGAAGCAGATCACGCTGTTGTGACCCGTAGCGGCAGGCATCCCTGCCTGCCGCAGAGCCGGGCGACGTTCACCCCCGAAAGCATTCGGGGCAGCCCGGCGGAGAAAACCTCACGCAAAACCAGAGCGCAGGATTGTTCGCGAGGCTCACTTAATTCGAGCGTTTTTCCGGGCGGCAAGGATGCGCGACCTCTGCGGCAACCAAGGATGGTTGCCGCTACTTCACATCACCATTCCGCCGTCCACCGCGATCACTTGTCCGGTGACATAGCGTCCGGACGCGCCCGCCAAGAATAACGCCGCACCCGCGATGTCCTCGGCCTGACCGAACTGCCCCATCGGAATCGTTTTCAAAACACCTTCGCGCAACTCCGGCTTCAACTCAGACGTCATGTCTGTCTCGATAAATCCCGGCGCGATGGCGTTCACCGTGATGCCGCGTGACGCGAACTCGCGCGCGCACGACATCGTGAAGCCGATCAAGCCCGCCTTGCTCGCGGCGTAGTTGCATTGGCCTGCGTTGCCGATAAGTCCGATGACTGACGCCACGTTGATGACGCGGCCAGCGCGTTGCTTGAGCAACGCGCGACTGAAAGCCCGCGTGACGTGGAATGCGCCTTTGAGATTCGTGTTCAAGACCGTGTCCCAATCTGCATCGCTCATGCGCATCAACAATCCATCGCGCGTCACGCCTGCGTTGTTCACGAGAATGTCCACACGCCCGCAATCGGCGAGAATCTTGTCCGCGGCTGTATTCACGCTGGCGGAATCAGAAACGTCCACGGCGAAAGCCCACGCCTTGCGACCCAGCGCGCGGATTTCGGCGGCGACCTTCTCAGAATTTTCCACCGTGCGGGACACGACGACGACATCCGCGCCTTCAGCGGCGAATTTCAAGGCGATGGCACGACCGATTCCACGGCCTGCGCCGGTGACGACTGCGATTTGATTAGAGAGAGAACTCATGTTGGGGAAAGCGTGAAGTGCAGCGCGTGATGCGTCAAGACTGGAGCAATCCGCGAGTACGACTGAATGAGCCGTGCGACCGGAGCGTTGGCATCTCAAACAGCAGACCCGATGCGATAGCGGGCTGAGTCACTCACTCTTCAACCACCTGGCCACGTCTGCCGCAGCATAGGTGATCAAGATGTCCGCTCCGGCGCGACGCATCGCGAGCAGGCTTTCCATCGTCACGGCGCGCTCATCAATCCAACCTTTCGCCGCAGCCGCTTTCACCATCGAATACTCGCCGCTCACGGAATACGCCGCTGTGGGATAACCGAACTCCGTTTTCACGCGATGAATGATGTCCAGATACGCAAGCGCGGGCTTCACCATCACGATGTCTGCGCCTTCCGCGATGTCTAACGCCACTTCGCGCATGGCTTCGTTCGCGTTGGCAGCGTCCATCTGATAACTCCGGCGGTCGCCAAACTTGGGTGCAGATTCCGCCGCCTCCCGGAACGGTCCGTAAAACGCCGAGGCAAACTTCGCAGCGTAAGACATGATCGGCGTGTCGGTGAATCCTGCGCCGTCCAACTCAACGCGGATGGCGCGCACGCGTCCGTCCATCATGTCGCTTGGTGCGACGATGTCCGCGCCTGCTTCCGCGTGACTCAGTGCTGCGCGGGACAGAAGTTTGAGCGAAGGATCGTTGAGGATTGTTGCGCCGCGTTTCTCCTGATGCACGATGCCGCAATGGCTGTGGCTCATGTATTCGCACAGGCAAACGTCTGTGATGACGAGCAGATCGGGCAATTCCTTTTTGAGAAGGCGGACGGCTTGTTGAACGATCCCATTCTTCGCGTAAGCACCGGACGCGCGTTCGTCTTTGCGATCCGGGATGCCGAACAACAACACCGCAGGGACACCGAGCGAGTGCGCGCGAGTGGCTTCGCGCAACAATTCATCCGGCGACAACTGGAACACGCCGGGCATCGAGCCGATGGGATTGCGAACCTTCCTGCCGCTCCGCACGAACAGAGGGAGGACGAGTTGTTCCACGGCGAGATGGGTTTCGCGCACGAGCCGACGTAGCGCGGCGGATTGTCGGAGACGGCGCGGGCGCAACGAGGGGAATTGGGGTGATGGTTTTTGAGTCATGGGATTCAAGTTAGGTGATATTCGGAAACACATTTGGAGAATCCCAAAGGGATTCCGTCATCCAGCCCAGCCCCGAAATCTTTCGGGGCTGGGTAACAGCCAACAAAAAATTCCAACCCCAACGGGGTTGCATTACCCGTTCGCTCGTCGGGTTTCAACCCTTTCAAGGTTGATGGACTATCGAAACTCCACCCAGGGTAGCTCGTTCCTCGCAACCGCTGGGCTAGATGATAGAATCCTTTTGTGATTGTCGAAACAACTCTGCGCCTGTTTCATTTGCGCGCGCTGCGGCTGGTCTTTCAGACACGGCCACACTCCCGCCAAAACTCACGCGCCGAATTTGTCGAACATCTTCGCGTTCGCCTGCATCAAGCGGATGAGAAACTTCGCCGGGAAAATTCCAAGTGAACCATTGTTCGCGCCTGTTTCAGTGAAGCGATCCAGCTTGTCCGATCCGCTCACAGAGGAGTTTAGCAACACCGGTTGTGGATGCCACGAGTGACCGTGCATGGAGCAAGGCGTGGAGTGGTCGCCTGTGATGGCGATGACATCGGGACGTTTCTTGAACAGGATCGGCAACGCCGCATCGAAGTCTTCGATGGCTTTTTTCTTGGCGGCAAAGTTTCCGTCCTCGCCAGCTTTGTCCGTGTACTTGTAGTGGATGAAAAAGAAATCGTATTTGTCGTAATCCGTCAGGTAGCGCTCGAACTGTTCCGCGATGCTCTGCGGGCCTTCGATCTTCTTCATGCCGACGAGTTGCGCGAGACCTTTGTACATCGGATACACCGCGAGGCACGCGGGCTTGAGCCTGTAACGATCTTCAAACAGCGGAATCTCCGGCTGATGCGCGATGCCACGCATGAGAAAACCATTGGCCGGTTTTTCCTTCGCAAGAATCGGCAACGCGAGTTTGTAAAATTCCGCGATCAAGCCAGCCATCTTTTTCTGCTTCGCGTTCTTCGGATCGCGCGGCTTCACTGTTGGCACAGCGTAACCTTCACGATTCGGATCAGCGTCGGTGAGCGGGCCTTCCAGACCCTTGCCACGGAACACGACCACGAAGCGATGTTCCTTGCCGGGCTTGATGATGATCTGCGTGTCGCCAATTTTTTTGATCTTCGCAGACAACAGTGCCACGAGTTTCTCGCACGTCTCGGTCGGGATGCGACCCGCGCGACGGTCGGTAACGATTCCTTTCGAGTCGAGCGTGGCGAAATTCGCACGAGCGCAAACATCTCCCACCTTCAACTCAACTCCGAGGCCGAGTGCTTCGATGACGCCGCGTCCGACTTGAAACTCCAGCGGATCGTAACCGAACAAACCGAGATGTCCGGGACCACTACCGGGCGTGATGCCGGGCGCGACGGGAATCATGCGGCCTTGCGCGGAATTTTTGGAGAGCGCGTCGAGATTCGGAGTGAAGGCAGCTTCGAGCGGGGTGAGGAAACTTTGTTCCTTCGTGGCAATATCGCCAAGACCGTCGAGGACGATCAATGCGAGTTTGGCGTTGGGTTTGAGTGTCAGTTCAGAATAGAGGGCGTCGAGGCTCATGGTTTCGTTTTCAGTTAAAGTTCAATTCGCCCCGCGCCATGGGCGCAAAGCAGCCCGTATGATGCGGACAACTCCGCCGTACCGTCAACGCGGATTTCAGCCGGGGCTGGCACGTCAAATCTTTTTTGCCGAGCGAACGAAATGATCATTCAAAAATTTATTTGTTTCTGATTGACCGTCACCCCCGTTCCGTGGCGAGATGTTGATTAGTACACGGGTTGTTATTTTCAGATGCCAAAAGTTTCAGCAAAAAACGGGAATGGGTCGCACCGCCACGCGGTTGCCACATCCAAATACGACGCGAACAACAAGGTTCTCTCGCAGACTTATGGCGCGTTTGCCGATCTTCGTCGCGAATTGGCCGACACGAAAAATGTCGTCTGCGAACGCGAGGAGCTGCTCCGCAGCTTCGCGACCTGCCCCGATTCCCAACGCTCGTGGCTGTTGCTCGAAGATTATTTCGAGAAGCTTTCGCTCTGTCGCAAAGATTTTCCCACGACGGAATGGTGGCCGCGCATGTTGGCGGCCAATGGCAGCACGCGGCTGGAGGAACTTGCGTTCCTGTTCCTGCGCGCCAAGCGTTCGCTCCCGCCGGAACTCTCCACGCACGCGAATATGGATCGTTTCGCCCGCGCTGAAGCCGCCGAGCACGAACACAAACTCGTGCGCGAGCTGGAGAACTGGTTGTTCCCGCCGCAGACGCCGCATCTCGACACGCCTCGCGCCACGCTTCGCGTCCTGTGTCTGCCGCAGCCAGACGAAGATCAGCCCGCGCGCTTTCGTCTGGGCGTGCAATTCCATCTGTTCCGTCCGCGCACCGGCGAAAAAGTCCGTTCGTTGCGAGACCTTATTGATCTCGCCACACGCGCTGCGCACGAGCAGGAATTATTTCCGCCAGCCGACTGGGAATTCATCGCATGGCTCACGGAGACACATCGCAATCGCCAAGACGGCAACGACACGCTCACTCTCACCGACACCGAGTTGCTTCACTGGCTTGCGCGCTGGGGACACACGAGCCGCCTTGAGTTTGTAGGATTAAATCAATCGCTCCAATTCCAAGGCCACATCGCGTCTCTCGATCCGCATCTGGAAAATGGCGACAAGGAACTCTCGTTCACGCATCGCCTCTCCCTGCCGACTGGCGAGAAAATTCCGATCACGTCCACAAAGTTTTTCAACCAGCAGCCGCCGCTCGTGCTTGCGGGCAATACGTTTTACCTGTTGAGAAATGCTCCGCCCGCAGCGGTCATCGAACATTGGACGGACAAACCCGCCGTGCCGGTTCGTCGCCTGAGTCATCGGTTGCTCATGCACCTGCGTCGCACGCATTCCAACCACGGCGTGGATTGGGAGCAACTTTGCGTCACACATAAGGCATCGCCGCAGTTCGTTCTCGAACTGCTCGAAGACACTGTGCGTCTCCGCCTGCTCGCAAAAAGTCAGCGCGACAACAGCGTCTGGTTTTGGACCGGGCAAGAATGGCGACCCAACGACAGCAAGAAACGTCCGACGGACAAACCGGAGATTCTCGATGATGCCCGCATCGAACCCGCGATGTTTTGGCTCAAGCAACTCGATTGGTTCACGCCGGAGCCGGGGCTGTGGGTTGGTGACGCGAATGAAAATTGTCTAGGCGCTCTCGCCTCCGCTTGGCAAAACCGACCCGAAGGCGTGGAGTTTCTCGGCAACCCGGCGTTCCATCGTTTGTTCCTGAACTCCCGCAAACTCAAGCCAAAGTTGATCGTCAAAGGCAGCGGCATTGATTGGCTCGCAGTCTCCGCTGAGTGGGAAGCGGAAGGGATGAAGTTGAGCAAAGCTGATCTCGAACGTCTCGCTGCCGCTACGAGTCGCTTCGTTAAATTGCCCAACTCTGGCTGGGTGGAATTGGATACCGAAGCCGTGCAACGCGCCCACGAATCCATGGCTGATCTCGGCGTGGAAGGTTTGATCGCTGTGCCGCAAAAAGTCGGCTTGGAACACGTCGCGCATCTCAGCGACGAAGAGTTCACGCGCTTCGCTGATTCGCCGGAGGCAAAAGCTTTGCGTGAGCGCGTCAAGGATTTCAAAGGAGTTCCCTCGATCAATGTGCCCGCGACGGTGAAGGCTGACTTGCGTCCGTATCAGAAAGACGGCTTCGATTTCCTCGCGCATCTCGTGCAGATCAAACTTGGCGGCATTCTCGCCGACGACATGGGTCTTGGCAAAACGCTGCAAACGCTCACTTGGCTCGCGTGGCTCAAGGATCGGAACAAGAAGAATCCCAAACCTTCGCTCGTCATCTGCCCCGCATCTGTGTTGCACAACTGGCGGCGCGAGGCTGAGAAGTTTGTTCCCGACCTCAAAGTTCTCGTGCTCGAGAGTGGCGCGGCGCGACACAACCTCCGCAAGCAGATTCCCGAACACGACATCATCGTCACCAACTACGCGCTGTTGCGCCGCGATCTGGAAGAGTTGAACAAATTCGCTTTCCGCGCGGTGATTCTCGACGAAGCTCAGTTCATCAAGAATCCCGGCGCGCAAGTCACACAGTCCGTCAAACAGATCAAGTCCGAGTGCCGGCTCGCGCTCACGGGCACGCCGTTGGAGAATCGTCTGCTCGATTTGTGGAGCATCGTGGATTTCATCCAGCCCGGCTATCTCGGCACGCAGGAACATTTCCTTGAAACGTACGAGCCGAAGGGCGGTGCCGATGCCGAGAGCGCGCAACGCATCGCTCGTCGCCAACTCTCAGCCAAGTTGCGCCCGCTGTTGCTGCGCCGATTGAAGAAGCACGTCGCGAAAGATTTGCCGGATCGCATCGAAGAACGCCGCGATTGTCCGCTCGGCGAAGAGCAGCGCAAACTTTACCTCGCCGAACTCCGCCGCAGCCGTGACCAGATCATGCAGGCGGTCGAGGAACAGGGGCTCAATAAGAGCAAGATGCACGTTCTCGCCGCGCTCACGCGATTGCGGCAGGTGTGTTGCCATCCGCAACTCGTCGGCAGCGATTCGCCGAGCGGCAAGACGGAGACGTTGTTCGAGTTGCTCGACACGCTGGTTCACGACGGTCAAAAAGTTCTCGTGTTCTCGCAGTTCGTCCAGATGCTCGCGTTGCTGGAGAAGGAATGTCACGCTCGCAACATCAAGACGCATCTCCTCACCGGCCAGACAAAAGATCGCCAGGAAGTCGTCAACGCGTTCCAGAGCGACCCGAACCCCGGCGTGTTCCTTCTCAGTCTGCGCGCGGCGGGCACGGGCTTGAACCTCACCAATGCGAGCTACGTGGTGCTGTACGATCCGTGGTGGAATCCTGCCGTCGAAGCGCAGGCCATTGATCGCTCGCATCGCATCGGCCAGACACAAACCGTCAACGCCTATCGCCTCATCGCGCCCGGTACGGTGGAGGAAAAGATTTGGGAACTGCAACAGAGCAAAGCCAAAACCATCGCCGATGTGTTGGGCGAGGAAGGTTTTGCAAGCAGTCTCACGAAGACGGAGTTGGAATATTTGTTCTCGGAGGAGTGAGTGAGAATTGGCGCGCGGGCGTTCCGTTCTTAATCTTAATCTTTTTCTTAATCCTCGGTCGTCCGGGGTGAAGATTAAGAAAGTGATTAAGATTATGAATCTCTGCATTGGCCGACACAGGTCGCGTGAGTGCCCGCTGCGGCAGCATTGACCTTGACGCAATACTCCCAGCGCGATTACATCAGGCCTCGCTGAACAACAGCGTTCACCAACAACTCATCTTCAATGAAACGAATCACGCTCTTCACGGTCACCGTCATCACGCTTCTCACCGCGTCGCTGTTTGCGCAGGACGAGACACCCAAAAAGCGCAAGGGCCTCGAAGGTCCCGCCGTCGCCAAACTCGGCGGTGTCGCTGAAATCCAAGTGCCCGTCGGTCACGTTTTCTTGGATGGCGATGCGACTCGCGCGATGTTGGAAGCCGCAGGTGAACCCGTGGGCGGAAGAGAATCCGGTTTCCTCACGCCGACGAATCGCGGTTGGGCGGTTTATTTTCAATACGACGATTCCGGTTATGTGAAGGACGACGACAAGGACAAGTTGGATGCCGACAAACTTCTCAAGGCCATCAAGAAAGGAAACGACGAGGGAAATGAATACCGCAAAAAACACGGCAACCCCACTCTCGACATCGTGGGCTGGGATCAGAAACCCGCCTACGACACCAACACTCACAATCTCACTTGGGCGATTCGCGCGACGTGTGAAGGCGAACAGATCGTCAATTACAACACGCGTCTGCTCGGTCGCAAAGGCGTGATGGAAGTCGTGCTCGTCTGTGATCCCGCTGATCTGCCGAAGCATCTGCCAGAGTTCAACACGCTGCTCGCAGGCTATAAATATTCCACGGGCGAAACCTACGCGGAGTACAAACCCGGCGACAAGATCGCCAAGTATGGACTCGGCGCACTCGTGCTGGGCGGCGCGGCGGTCGGCGCGGCCAAGCTGGGATTGTTTGCGTCGCTCGTTTTGTTCCTGAAGAAAGGATTCAAGCTCGTCATCCTCGCGGTGGTCGCCATCGCCCTGGGCTTGAAGAAATTCATCGTCAGGTTCTTCAACAAGAACAGAGACAACTGACGCGCCCCACCATCGCCGCATGACCGAACTTCAATGGCTCTTCGCCATTCTCGCCGCACTGTATGCGTGGGAATGTCTCGGTTGGATCAGGCTCGGCGGCGTGGCGTTCAGCTCGATGACCGGGCGACGTTGGCGCACTCAACATCCGACGCGTGCCATCGGAAATCATCGCGGCGGATTTGTTCTCGCGATGCCACTCCCGCCGCTCGGAAGCCTGCACGTCGCGAATCAACTCCCGTTCTCGCTCGGCCCAGAGGGTGTTCTTTTCTTCGTGGCCATGAACGTGAATCCCGGCTGGCGACCCGCGCAGAGCGGTCGCTTTCTGACATGGGAAGACGTTGGGAAAATTCGCCTTGAGGGAAAGAAGTTGCTCCTCGCCAAAGAAAGAATCCGCGTCGCCGCCACGACACTGCGCGCCTCGTATTTATTTCAGCAGCTCTCCACGCTCGCAAAGCTTCCGTCAGACCAGCGCGAGTCGGCGATTGGACAACTGCTCCGTGACGCGATGGACACGAAGGGGATCGCGACACTGGTAGAAAGCCTGCGGATGCGAACGAAGCACGTCCGATTGCTCGCCAACATTCTGTTCGTGCATGTGTTCGTCGTCGCGCCTGTCCTGATCACACTCGTTGGAATCCAAGCGACCTGGCTTGGGTTGGTGATCGTCATGTTCGCGCTGACTCTCAGCATCGCGACTCTGTTTCATCGCGCACACCGCGAGTTTTATCCGAAAGCGACAGATGATCGTTTCACGTACACGCTCACGACGGCGCTGGCTGTTGCCACATCCCTGCGAGCGCACGACATCGTTTCGAGACCGTTGCTGGAAAATTTCCACCCGCTCGCCGTGGCAAAAGTCTTGTTGGATGAAACCGCGTTCCGTTCGTTCGCCAGAATCATCCATCTCGACTTGCGTCATCCCGCGCTGCCCGTCTGCCCGAATTCGCAACCGCACGCAGCCGCCACGGAGAATTTTTTTAGAAACGCATCGCTCGAAATCACGGAAGCGTGGTTGAAAGAGAACGGCGTCGAACCCGATGAACTATGCCGCGCGCCAAAGCCGCTGGATGAAACCTGCCGCGCTTACTGCCCGCGATGCGAGGAGCAATTCACCACAGCGGAGCAACCGTGCGCGGACTGCGGGGGGATTGAGCTAGTCGGGTTTCGAGCGCAGAAGTAGCGGCAGGCATCCCTGCCTGCTGTAGAGCCGTGGCATCTTTGCCCGGCGGAAAAAATCGCCAGCGATGCGAAGATCGCTCGCACTTTCACGGGTCACAAACAACACGACGGCCTCTTCCGGGCGGCAGGGATGCGCGCCCTCAGCGGCAACAACGGATGGTTGCCGCTACATCACTTGCACCCGAACAACTTCTTGCCCCGGATGATTTCGGCGATGGGCGCGGGCACTTGCTTCTCCCATTCGCGGTCATCGGTCTGGAGTTTCTCAAGTACCCAGCTTGAACTCACCGCGAGGTGATCCGCGTTGTAGTTCTTGATCTGTTCGATGAAACCGTTCGTGACGAGATGCGCGTAGAGATGGCTGAGATGCGGCGCAGGCTGGAACGTATCGAGCGTCATCACCTTGCCGGTCTCGCGATTCAGCCACGGATAGACATAAAGCTTCACGCCTTTGCGGAACAGTTGGCCGAGTGATTCCATCAAACCGCCGCCGAGATCGGTGTAATTCGCTTCATCGAGAACATCCTTGAGCCGTGTGAGGCCGAGCGGCAGGCCGATGCTCTTGGTCGTGTAGGTGGAGAGAAATTGCACGAGCCGATGATAGCGGCGGAAGTTCGAGATCAACACCGGGCGACCCAACGCGCGCAACGTGTCCACGCGATCCAGGAAATCTCCGTGATCAATCACATCACCGACTTGAAGCTGCTTCAACGTCATCTCCATGAGCGTCACGGGCGTTTCGCCGCCGAGAGATTTTTCCAGCATGAACTGGTCATGCGCGCGTTCGAGCATGTCGAGCATCGGATTGGTGAGCGGACGGAAGCTGCCGCGCTCGACGAGCACGGGTTTCTTGTAAAGCATCTCGCTGGGGATGACGCTCTCGCCGTCGGCGGTGAAGATCGCAGCGTCGGATAAACCCTGCTCGACGAGCTGCAACGTCATCAGACGATTGTCCACACCCGCGAAACAAGGGCCGGAGAATTTGATCATATCAATCTCGACACGTTGGCGGGTCAAACCGTCCAGCAGTGAAACGATGAGATTGATCGGGCTGGTGTGTTTGTAAAATGCCGAGTGGATGAGATTCACACCGACGATGCCGAGTGCTTCCTGTTCGCGCACGGGTTCGGGATCGAGAAGGCGAACGTGGACGATGATCTCAGAGGGACGTTGACGCGGCGCGCCTTGAAATCGGATGCCCATCCAGCCTTGACCATCTTCTTGCCGGGTGAAACTGCGCGTGGCCACGGTGTTCGCAAACGAGAAGAACGCGGTCTTGTCCCCGCGCGGTTTGTCGAGTCGCTCGATCACGAGATTGTATTCGTGATTCAGCATCGCAGACAATCGCTGGCGGCTGACGTAGCGTTCCGCCGGGCCGTAGATCGCGTCGCTCACGGTCATGTCGTAGGCGGAAATCGTTTTGGCCACCGTGCCCGCGGCTCCGCCCACTCGGAAGAACCAGCGCGCCACTTCCTGGCCCGCGCCGATCTCAGCGAACGTGCCGTACTTGGCTTTGTCTATGTTGACCTGAAGCGCTTTCTGATCTGTGTTCAATTTTTCTTCGTTCATTGGAGCAATAAGTTATTGCGACCGGCAGGCCGCGAATGTGACACGACACCGAGGGTGTATCGGATGAATTCGGCGCAGGCTTAACTTTGTGTTTGGCATCAATTCCCGATGTTTGTTGTCGCTTCTCATTAACACCCTGCTTTAGCTGGGTGTTGCTGACCCAAAGCGATTGCAACCGTTTCAACGGTTTCCCACACACAAACCAAACCGTTAAAACGGTTGCGTCTCTCGCACATCAGTCCACACCCAGCTAAAGCAGGGTGTTAATGAGAGTTTTTCCACCCTCACGCCTCCCTCAACTTCACCAGCAAATCCTTGCTCTCCACCGCGTCGCCGATCTGCACGGGAATCTGATCCACCACGCCGTCCACCGGCGCGTAGATCGTCGTCTGCATCTTCATCGCTTCAAGAATGGCGAGCTTGTCGCCCTTAGCGACTTTTGCGCCGACGCTGACGGAGAGTGCGGTCACGAGACCAGGGATCGGCGCGCCGACTTCAGCGGGCTTCGCAGAATCTGCCTTCACGCGCGCCTTCACCGTCGGCTTCACAGAACGATCCACGATGGACATCTGGCGGCTCATGCCGTTCAACTCGAACGTCACAGCGCGTTTTCCTTCCGCGTCCACCGCGCCGATGTTGACCATGCGGATGAACAACGTCTTGCCCTGTTCGATCTCGATGGCCACTTCCTGCCCCGGCTTCATGCCGTAGAAAAATGCCGGTGTCGGCAACACGGACAAGTCGCCGCTCGCATTCACCTTCTTCACAAAGTCAGCGAACACTTCGGGATACATCACATGGCTGAACACGTCGTCCATTGTCGCCTCGCGCTTGAGCTTGGACGTGAGTTCCTCCGCGATCTTTTTGAAATTGAGCGGTTTCAACTCCGCGCCCGGACGTCCCTTGATCGGTTTGCGTTTGCCGAGGACGACCTCTTGAACTTTCTTCGGCCAGCCACCGATTGGTTGGCCGAGGCCGCCGCTCAACATATCAATCACCGACTCCGGGAATGGCATCGAGCCGGGTTCGAGATTCAACACGTCCGCTGGTTTGATGCCGCGCGTGACGAGGAACATCGTCATGTCACCAACCACCTTGCTGCTCGGTGTGACTTTCACGATGTCGCCGAACAGGTCGTTCACCTCCGCGTAAGTGCGCGCGATCTCTGGCCAGCGCGCGGCGAGTCCCATCCCAGCGGCCTGCTCTTTCAGATTCGTGAACTGTCCGCCCGGCATCTCGTGTTGATAAACCTCCGCGCTGCCAGCTTTGGGCGACGTGTCGAACGGCGCGTAGAAATTGCGAACCTGTTCCCAGTAATCCGAGAACTGGTTGAGCGCGTCGAGATCGAGGCACGTGTCGCGCTTGGTGAATTGCAATGCGGCGACGACGGAGTTGAGATTCGGCTGGCTCGTCGAGCCGCTCATCGAGGCGATGGCGAGATCAACAATGTCCACACCCGCTTCCGCTGCGGACAAAACGCTCGCCGCTGCGATGCCGCTGGTATCGTGCGTGTGGAAATGAATCGGGATGCCGACTTCGTCCTTGAGCGCCTTGACCAGCGCGTGCGCCGCCGCTGGACGACACAGCCCCGCCATGTCTTTGATCGCGAGAATGTGCGCGCCCATGCGTTCGAGTTCCTTCGCAAGCTTCACGTAATACTTGAGCGAGTATTTGCTGCGCGATTTGTCGAGGATGTTGCCTGTGTAACAGATCGCGCCTTCACAGATTGCGTGCGTCTCGTTCACGGCTTCCATCGCCACCTTGAGGTTCGGCAGATAATTCAGCGAATCGAAGATGCGGAAAATATCCATGCCCGCTTCGGCGGCGTGCTTCACGAAACCAGCGACGGCGTTGTCTGGATAATTGGAGTAACCAACGGCGTTCGAGCCACGGAAGAGCATCTGGAAACAGATATTCGGAATCTTCTCACGCAACGCGCGCAGCCGCGTCCACGGGTCTTCGTGCAGGAAACGCAGCGCGGTGTCGAACGTCGCGCCGCCCCAGCACTCCATCGAGTACAGATTCGGCGTGCGACGCGCCACCGCATCCGCCACGACAAGCATGTCGTAACTGCGCATCCGCGTGGCGAAGAGTGATTGATGCGCGTCGCGAAACGTCGTGTCCGTGACGAGCAACTGCTTTTGCTTGAGCGTCCACTCGGCAAACTTCTTCGGTCCGAGTTCGAGCAGCAACTGCCGTGTTCCCTTCGGCGGCGTTTGTTTGTGCTCGAAGGCCGGGACGCGCGCGGCGGTGAGGATTTCCTTCGGCACGTAACCCTTCGCGTGCGGATTGCCGTTCACCGTGATGTCGCCGAGGAAGGAGAGCAGTTTCGTGGCGCGGTCGCGTTTGGCTTTGAACTTGAACAACTCCGGCGTCGTATCAATCAACGTGGTCGAAGCCTGACCGCTCTTGAACGTGTCGTTGTGAATGACGTTTTCGAGGAACGGAATGTTCGTCTTCACGCCACGAATGCGAAATTCACGCAGCGCGCGATCCATACGTTGCAACGCCGCCTCAAACGTCGGCGCGCTCACGGTGAGTTTCACCAGTAGCGAATCGTAAAACGGCGTGACCACCGATCCCGCGTAGCCCATGCCGCCATCCAGACGCACGCCGAATCCGCCTGCGCTGCGGTAGGTGAGGATGCGACCGTAGTCCGGCTGGAATTTATTCTCCGGGTCTTCCGTCGTGATGCGGCATTGAACGGCGTAACCGTTGCGGCGGATGTCAGCCTGCGCCGGGATGCCGACTTCCTTGCCGTGCATCTTCTTGCCGTCAGCGATGAGGATTTGCGAACGCACCAAGTCCACGCCCGTGATGACTTCCGTGACCGTATGCTCCACTTGGATGCGCGGGTTCATCTCGATGAAGAACCATTCCTTCGTGTCCTGGTCGTAAAGAAATTCCACCGTGCCGGCGTTGTCGTATTTGATCTCTTTGCAAAGTTTCACCGCCGCATCGCACAATTCTTTCCGCACACGCTCGTCCAGGCT
>JANNAO010000134.1:0-20072 GCA_031384405.1 Verrucomicrobiota bacterium
CAGCCGCAGCAATGTGATAACACTGGGGCTTTGGATTTGCTGGAGACTCCAGTGCTTTCCAACCTGCTGCGGCTGGTCGAGGACGACACAGCCGCGCTCCGCCAGAGTCGCGATCTGTGGCAGTGTCAAGATGCGCCCCAAGCAAACCCGCCTGCGTCGCTGTGATTGACCCGCGCGATGGAATTTGAAACTGTTGGCGAAACGGAAATTCGAGGACGAGGACGAGAACGACGACGAGGACGAATTAGAAACGACATGGCACTTCAAGATTTGACCCCGCAACTGCGCACGCGCCTCAATCGCATGGAGCGCGCCGTCGGACTGTTCGTGCTGGTGGCTGCGGTGTTGTTGGTCGTGGGGTTTGGCTATTACCTACAGAACACGGCGCAGCGAAAAGGTTGGTTCAAAAAACGCGTGCCGTATTTCACCATGGTAGATCGGGCAACGGGTCTGCGCGTGGGCGACCCTGTGATGCTCATGGGATTTGAAGTGGGCCACATCACGACCGTGGAGCCGATGCCGCCGAACGATTTCGACTACAACGTCTATGTGGAATTCGAGATCATGGAGCCGCACTACGGTTACATCTGGACGGACGGTTCGGTGAGCAAGGTTGAATCCGATCTGTTCGGCAAGCGCATCCTCGAAGTGACCAAAGGAGATGGCGGCCATGCCACTTACGACTTTCATCCGTTTGAGGAAACCACGCTCGCTGCCGTGGAAAAATTCGCCGAACCGGACAAATGGGCGTTGGCCATGAATGCCTACAATCCGAAGAGTAACAACATCGTCATCCCCGTGATGACTCCGTTGAACAAAGAAACGCTCGCTGAACTTGCGCGTATCGGCCTGACCAAGTTTTCCGTGTTCGACCTGCGCGAAGATCGGAAAAAACCCACCGCCGTCTGGCACGACAAAATGGGAACGTACGTCAAATTCATCCCCAAGCCTCACCGCGATGCCAATCTCTACTGGTTGCCCGCGATTGAATCCATGGCTGTGAGCGAACGCGCCTCCCGACTCATCGCCCAAGTGGAACAAGCGTTGCCCGGCATTCTCGATCTCACGAACAAGATCGCCGCCGTCCTCGGCAACAGCACCACGCTCACCTCCAACCTCAACATCGTGGCACTCAACGCGCAACCAGCGGCGGCAAACTTCGCATTGCTCGCGGCGCAATTGCGCGGGCCGGGCGCGTTCGGGGAATGGGCGTTGGGCACGAACGGCCAGAAGAATCTTGATGCGACACTGGCGAACGCGAATCAAACCATCGCGAACACCGACACCAACTTGAACCAGTTGTTTGAAAACCTTGCGCTGACCCTCGACAACCTTGCCGGCATCACGAGCAATCTGAACGCGCAGGTTCAGGCGAACACGAACATGCTGGGATCAATCTCGCAGGCGGTGGTGGATACGGACGATTTGGTGCAGGGCTTGAAGCGACACTGGTTGCTGCGCTCGGCCTTCAAGAAAAAGCCAGACGCGAAGGTGGACACGAAAGCCGTCCCGCCGCCAGCATCGCCGAAACAAAGCGGGCGTTAAACTCACGCGTGTCGCGTGAATCAGATGTGCGTCAGCAGATAGATCAATCCGCTGACGCACAGCACAAAGAACCCCACGATGACCCCGTCCAACAGACCGAAACGGGATTGCGCAGAGTGATTTGCGGGGAGAAGAGAAGGCTTCACATACTCGCCACTCTTCCGACTGACCTTGAATGTTAGCGTGCTCATTGCTTGTTGTTAAGCACACTACGGGCCATGGCAACATCAAGAATTAGTATGCCCAGAAGTAATCCGGTAGCGAATTGACCCGACAAGACTCGCGCTTGAATTGGCTTCACACCGCGCCTAGTCTCTGCGGCGAAACTAACTAAAAGCCACAACATGTCTGTCGCCATTATCACCGGCTCTGCCGGCCTCATCGGATCAGAAACCACAAAATGGTTTCATGAACAGGGTTTTGACATCGTTGGCATTGATAACGACATGCGGGCTTGGTTTTTCGGGGAACAAGCTTCAACCACACCTACACGACAAAAACTGGAATCTGCACTGAAGCGTTATCGCCATCACAACATTGATATTCGTAATGCCGATGCGTTGCGCGACCTCTTTGCTCAACATGGTAAAGACATCAAGATAATCGTCCACACGGCGGCGCAACCGTCCCACGACTGGGCGGCGCGGGATCCGTTCGCGGATTTTAGCGTGAATGCCAATGGCACACTCAATTTACTCGAATGCGCACGCCTCAATTGTCCGGATGCAGTCTTTATCTTCACCAGCACCAACAAGGTGTATGGGGACACACCAAACAATCTCCCACTTATTGAAGGCGAGAAGAGATGGGAAATTGCGGCGGAGCACCCGTTCTTCATCGGCATCAACGAAACCATGTCCATTGACCAGACAAAGCATTCCCTGTTTGGGGCAAGCAAAGTGGCGGCAGATGTCATGGTGCAGGAATACGGTCGCTATTTCGGCATGAAGACAGCGTGCTTTCGCGGCGGCTGTCTGACTGGGCCTGGTCACGCAGGCACGGAACTTCACGGCTTCCTAGCCTATCTCATGAAGTGCACCGTCAACGGAATGCCCTATCGCGTCTTCGGCTACAAAGGGAAGCAGGTACGCGACAATATTCATAGCCACGATCTGGTTGCTGCCTTCTGGGAGTTTTTCCAGAAACCACGGAGCGGCGAGGTTTACAACATCGGTGGCAGCCGTCATTCAAATTGTTCGATGCTTGAGGCGATTGATCTTTGCGAAGAGATCAGCGGTCGCAAACTCCAGTGGAAATACGAGGAGGACAATCGCATTGGAGATCACATCTGGTATGTGAGCGATGTTCGCAGGTTTCAATCCCATTACCCAAACTGGAAGTATCGCTACGGTCTGCGCGAGTTGTTGAACGAAATCCACGCTTCTTACGGCAAGTGATTATCCAGTGAAAGTTCTCATCACAGGCATCTGCGGGTTCGCAGGCAGCACGCTCGCTAAACACTTGCGCCAAGTGCAGCCGGGGCTGGAAGTCTTCGGCGTGGACAACTTCATTCGCGCAGGCAGCGAATTAAATCGTCGCTCACTCAAGGAAGCTGGCATTCAAGTCATCCATGCAGACGTCCGAATGAGTGGAGACATCTCCGGATTGCCTGCTGCGAATTGGGTCATTGATGCCGCTGCACAACCCAGTGTTTTAGCTGGAACGGCAGGCAGCGGCACGAGCAGTCGCCAGTTGATGCAGCACAATTTGGAGGGGACGATCAACATCCTGGAATACTGCCGTCAACACGGTGCGGGCTTCACGCTTCTCAGCACAAGCCGCGTGTACTCGATACCGCCGCTGGCAACGCTGAAAATGGAAGTGTCTGAAGGTGCATTTCGACCCGATCCAAACCAACGGTTTCCCAAAGGGATAAGCCCTGCGGGCGTGGCGGAAAATTATTCCGTAGAGCCACCCACATCACTTTATGGAGCCTCGAAGCTCTGCTCAGAAACACTCGCACTCGAGTACGGACTCACGTTTCAATTTCCTGTCTGGATCAATCGCCTGGGCGTACTGGCGGGTGCTGGACAGTTTGGACGTGCTGACCAAGGCATCTTTTCGTTTTGGATCCATTCATGCGCCCGAAAACGTCCGTTGAAATTCATCGGCTTCGGAGGAAATGGTCATCAAGTACGCGACTGCCTACATCCACACGACCTGAGCGAAATCCTGGTTCGTCAGATGCACTCCAAACCCGAACCCGGCGCAGCAATCACTAACTTTGCCGGAGGCAACCAAAACCAGATGTCGCTGCTCCAACTTCACAACTGGTGCGTGGCCCGATATGGAGAATGCCCTGTTGCCAACGATCCAATAGACCGCCCCTTTGACATTCCGTGGATGGTATTGGACTCCTCGCTTGCCGAACAACGCTTTGGTTGGAAGCCGCGTATCAAACTTGAAGCCATCCTTGAAGAAATCGCGGCTCACGCGAAAGACAATCCCGACTGGCTTAACCACACAGCATGACTCCTTCGTTGTCACCAAATCAAAAAACCCCACTGACGTTGCTCTCCGTGGTCATTCCCGCGCGTGATGAAGAAGGATCGCTGGGGCCGACCGTGCGCCATCTGCATCTTGAATTTAAGCTGCAAAACATCCCGCATGAGATCGTGGTCGTTGACGATGGCAGCACTGACGGGACTTGGAAATTGTTGCAGGAATTGAAAGCAGAAATTCCCAACTTGAATCCTATCCAAAACACCGGTCTGCATGGTTTTG
This sequence comes from Verrucomicrobiota bacterium, assembly GCA_031384405.1. Classification (GTDB taxonomy): domain Bacteria; phylum Verrucomicrobiota; class Verrucomicrobiia; order Limisphaerales; family JADLHS01; genus JADLHS01. The sequence goes on from JANNAO010000134.1 coordinate 4,270, forward strand.
GACGCGCCATTATTTTTGGCCTCGATCATAGCCGGGGTGATGCAGTGATCATCATGATGGCAGATGAATCGGATGATTGTCGCGAGGCTGCACGTTACTGGCAACTCTTGCAGGAGGGTTACGACTGCGTCTTTGGCAGCCGCTTCATCAAAGGCGGCGGCGTCATTGATTATCCAAGAGTGAAATTGATGGTCAATCGCATGGCGAATTTCTTCATCAAGGTGATGTTTGGCCTGAAACTCAACGACACCACAAACGCCTTCAAAGCCTATCGCCGCACGGTAATTGATGGATGTCGCCCGCTCATCGCACCACATTTCAATCTGACGGTGGAGCTGCCTCTCAAAGCCATCGTGCGTGGTTACTCGTGGACCGTCACCCCGATCACATGGCGCAACCGCCGCGCAGGCGAAGCAAAACTGAAGATCAAAGAAATGGGCAGCCGCTATCTTTTCATCTGCATGTATGTCTGGCTTGAGAAATACTTCAGCCGTGGTGATTACAGAAAACGATCATGAGTGTTAATGCCCCATCCGACTTACAACGAATTTATGAAGCGCGCTTCAGCGCAAACCTCGACTACCGCCGTGCTGTGTGGCGTGTGTTGATTGATGACTTCTTCCAGCCGTACGTCCAGCCAAACGACGCGGTGCTTGACCTCGGCTGTGGTTATGGAGAATTCATTAACCAGATTCGTTGCGGAAAGAGATTCGCCATGGATTTGAACCCCGACATGCCGCGCCGGGTTGATGCCGGTGTCCAGACGCTCTTGCAAGATTGCTCAACTGAATGGCAGCTCCCTGACAATTCGCTCGACGTCGTTTTCACCAGTAACTTTTTTGAACACCTGCCGGACAAGGCAGCATTGGGGCGAACACTGGATCAAGCCCGTCGCTGTCTGAAGCCGGGCGGACGACTCGTCGCGCTCGGTCCAAACATCAAATACCTGCCCGGTGCGTATTGGGACTTTTGGGATCACTACCTACCTCTGACAGAAGCTTCATTACGTGAGGCATTGGAAAACAGAGGTTACAAGATGGAACGCTGCGAAGATCGCTTTCTTCCTTATACGATGGCCAATGGCCCAAAGTACCCACTGATCTGCTTGCGCGCCTACCTGAAATTACCATTGGCTTGGCGTTGGATCGGGAAGCAGTTTCTCGTGATTGCAACCAAGTAGCAGTTCAATTTGCTAGCGTCCCAATCGGGATTTCTTTGATCAATATATCTTCAGTCTGGTAAAGCGTTCGCCATCCATCGGCAACAGGTGTGATGTTGGCACGATACGAAGCTCGTTGCCGTGAAGACTGGCCTGGATTCGATTGTTGAACAGCTAAAAGCATTGGGGATTCGCTAATCATGACAAGTTTGGTATAGCCCAATTCTTGTATGCGTTTCAACGTCTCGGGCATTTCTAAAAACTTCGTATCCCAAATGGAAAGCCCCCGTCGTTCAGCCAAAATCAAATATTCTCCACCCCATCCGCCGCCTTGAATCAAAAACTTTTCTTCGGCGGTAGTTTGTTCTGCAATGATTTTTGCGATCTTACGTGGGTATGGATCAGCATCCAGCGAAGTTTTCATTCCCATCAAACCCTGAATCGTGCTTAGAAATAGGCCGACAATCATTACTGCGACAAAAGCGCGCTTGCCTCGACTTGAAGTAAAGATTGAAGATTCGATTTGAACGACAGCCCAGCCGCATAAAATCGCCACTGCCGGGCTAAACATTAAATAATAGTGCGAGTGATGTAGCACTACATGTGTGAAGACTAATGTGGTCACGCCGCCAGCCACAAAGAGCATTTGTCCAAACCTATTTCGCGAAGCAATTCCACCCCACAATAGTAACGACAGCAACGCGAAACTCCCCAGGTTTGCGTTCAAAAAACGCCAGCCGCCCTTGGCCCAATTGGCGGGATTCAATTTATAATGCCAATCGCCAAAGTACCAGTTCTTCATGAATTGGTCATCGCTTCCACCGGCAGTGCGAAGATCAACCAATGGGAATTCTGCTTTGGCCGCAGCATCATTCGTGTGGTTTGTCCAAAGCATGAACACAATAACCGCTGTAAGCCCTGTTATTGAAAGTTGAGCCCACGCTTTTAATGAGGTTTTTGAATGGACAAGCAAAAGCAGAAAGCTGCAAATGCCAGCGCAAAAAAAGAAAGGTGCCTTTGAAAGAGCGGACAGGGCGCCAAAGATCATGGATGGCAGTAGCCAACGCCATTGCCGCGTCCTGATCATCAAGTCGGCAAAATAGAGAAACCAAAGCGTGAAAGTAAGGCTGCTACCATCTGTGCAAGCGCGACCGTTGTAATAGAAAACCAGAGGTAGGGATGAATAGATGATTAGCGTCCACCAAGCCATCCGCTCAGACCCGTATGTTTTCGATATTTTGAAAAGTGGCCAGAGTGCGGCGACGCCGAAAAGCAACGATGCAACATTTGCCCACCCCGTCCATGTTCCAAGCCCTTTGAAAAGCAGTGCAGCCGTCGCTTGCCAAAGCGGCAGTTCCAAGGGGGTCGGAGTGTCTCCAGCGTTGAATCCGACAATGACCGGATTCATCAGATCAATTTCTCCACGGGCGTAACCCAGTGCCGTGCCCAAGTGTTGCCCTCTGTAGTTATGATAGCCATTGTAGGCAAGAATTAGGTGAAACGCTACGGAAGACAGGAGAAAAAATAAAACGCCTAGCCGGAGCATCCACATGACAGGGCGTTTTGCATTTAGAACCTCATCATTTGAAGGTTTCATAGGTGAACAAGAGTGGTCATTGCTATTGGGAGAACCCAGCGTGAAACCGTTTTTACCATTTCGCTACACTTTCTTTTCCAAAATGAAACTCCCCAGCGCGAGCACATCAAGGCCGTTGTCGTAGAAACAGCGGATCGCATCGCGGGGGTGATTCACAATTGGCTCGCCCATCACGTTGAACGATGTGTTCAGCAGCACGGAGTCGCCGGTGAGTTTCTCGAACTCATGCAGCAGACTCCAGAACTTGGGCGCGAATTCCTTCTTCACCGTTTGCGGACGCAACGTGCCGTCGGCGTGGACGACAGCAGGGACGCGCTTGCGTTTGGCTTCCTTGCAAGTGAACGATGTAATCATGAAGAACTCGTCGCGGGCGTTTTCCAGATAATCTTCCTTACGCTCCCAGAGCAAGGACGGACAGAACGGGCGGAAACCTTCGCGGAATTTCACACGGGCGTTGATGATGTCCTTGTATTCGGGTTTGGCAGTGCTCATCAGAATGGAGCGCGCGCCGAGTGCGCGCGGCCCGCTTTCCATGCGACCTTGGAACCACGAGCAGATTTTCCCCTCAGCAAGTTTGCCCGCCATGTGTTCCGCCACGTTGTCCACGCGTTTGTATTCGATGCGACGCAGCTTGAGTGTTTCCTCGATTTCTTTGTCCGAGTATTCCGGCCCCCAATATAAATCCTCGATCGGATAAATCGGGGCGTCCGGGTTCGCGGCAAAATAGGCATGGAGCGCAGCACCTACGGCGAGCCCGGAGTCGCCGGGATTCGGATAAGTGTGGTGCTTGGCGATCTTGCCAGACTCCCATAGACGTTGGTTGAGCTTCACGTTCAACATCACGCCACCGGCGGCGGAAAGGTTCTTTGTCCCTTCGCGTTCCATCCACGGATAGATGATCTGCTTGGCTTGCTCTTCGAGAACGCGCTGTCCTTCGGCGGCGATGTGCGCCGCGCCGTGTTTTTTGACGAGGTCTTGGATTTCATAGGCTTCATCGAAGTGCCATTGAATTGCGCCTCCTTCGTTCCATGTGCAGTTGCGCCCGAAATCATGCGGCTCGATCATCTCGCCGTTGCGGTACTTGGGCGTGAACTTGTCCAATACACCCTGACACTTGGTGTAATCGCCGTAGGGCGCGAGTCCCATCGTTTTGCCTTCGCCATCGCCGTGCCACCAACCGAGGCCTTCGGTGACGTTGCTGTAAAACCAACCAAGTGATCCGGCATTGGGAAAGGTGTGCAACTTCGTGATCTTCCCATTCTCGCCGCGCCATAACCCGCCGGAAATGCCGTCGCCTGAACCATCAATCGTCACGATCAATTGTTTCTCGCGGTTACCGCTCGTGTAATACGCCGAAGCCGCGTGTGCCAAGTGATGTTCCACATGGATGATTTCCGTCCTCGAATGAAGCGGGAAATTCTTCACGTAGAGCGGTGGCTTGATCATCGGCTTCTTGAGAAACTTCTGAACACGCTCAAACATTTCGCGTTTGCGGGTGAACCTTTCTTCTTTCGCGCCCTTGAGGTCGAACAAGAAATTCAATTGGGGCATCGAGCATTTCGCTGGAACAGCTACAGCATCCAAGTCTGCCATCGTGAGATTCTGAGACTTGAGGCAATACTCGATCGAGTGGATGGGCAGCCCAGCGAAGTGTTTCATCCGCGTGAATCGTTCTTCCGCGACGTCTGCGACGATGCGTCCGTCTATGATGAGTGCCGCGCTGCTGTCGTGCCCGATATGGATGCCAAGAATGTTCATTGTGGGACGGTTTAGGGTTGAGATTAAAACGAAGCAATGATTCCACGCGGAAACTCTGATGAAAGACGTCGTGTCTGTCTGAATAAAGCGTGCATTGTGGAGCGGAGACTCAACTACCAAGACAATCAAATCAACGCCAAAAACTTCCCACGCTGGCCGGGGGAAGCCCCGGTCACTTCTTGTTTGCTGGGAAAACTCTGCCGGGATTACCGACCACGATATGATGTGCGGGAACATCTTTTGTCACGACAGCACCCGCTCCCACAATCGCACGGTCACCGATGGTGACGCCTTTCAAGATAATTGCTCGCGCCCCAACGAAGACACCGCGACCGATGGTGATTGGTTTGGCGATCTGGCCGCAGACGCTCACAGTGTTGCTCCAACCCCACTCGCCTTCAGGCACATGAAAGTCATTGTCGAAGATCATCGCCCCTGATCCAAAGATTGTTCCTTCGCCGATTCGTATGGATGCAGCAGCACAAAGCACCGTACCGCTCATGCCGACATTCTTTGCGATGATGATCTCTGCACCCGGAACAAGGGCGCGAAGGACGCAGGGTTGAAAACACGCCAAAGGATTGGCGCGAGTGGCGCTATAGGCGCGAAAACCATCTCCTACCATGATGCTCGCACCGGGATCGCGGCTGATGATCGGCCTGCCGAGAAATTCGGTTGAACCCTCGAATACGACGCCTTTGAAACGTCCTTCGAGCCGCCAAAGTATGGAGGGGGTGGCGCGGAGTCGCCCAAGCATCAAACCCAGCGTCACAGACGGCGAAAACTTGCTCATCGCGCGGATGCTATGGTTCTGACTGTTCGGCGTCCACGCGAAAACTTATTTGAGCCAACTCTCTTTCAAATTGAGTTCGATTTCGGATTGATGTCCAATGAGGCTTCAATGTTGATAGCAACTGCATCTACCGCTCGGATTTCGTTATTCCTATGCTAATTCTCTGGATTTATCTTTGTGCGTTCTTGAATTGTTTAGGCTGGCTGCTTTCGGCGCTACACCAGTTGAATCGTGCGGGTTATCTGGTGGCGTTGGTTTTAGGTGTGCTGGTATGGGCAGCGATTCAACGCATAGGCGGAAAAAATCTGCTACCGCCATTCCGATGGCGACCGCGCTGGCATCGGTTCAAGCGGGCGTTCCCTTTAATGTTTTTGTGTCTGGCGGGGCTGGCGATCTTGGGCGGCATCATTCATCCGCCGAGCAATTATGACGGATTGGCCTACCGCATTCCTCGTTCGCTACACTGGCTGGCAGCAGAGCAGTGGCATTGGATTCATACAGATTTTCCGCGCTTGAACACTCGTGGAACTGGGTTTGAATGGCTTTCAACTCCGCTTGTCGCGTTCACTCAATCTGATCGCTTTATCTTTCTCATCAACACCATCAACTTTTTGTTCCTGCCGGGTCTGTTCTTTAGCGTTTTGACTCGCATGGGAGTGAATCGCCGAGTGGCCGCCACCTGGATGTGGTTGCTGCCAACCGGCTATTGTTATCTCTTGCAAGCTGGAAGCGTTGGTAACGATATGTTGGGCGGTTTTTATGCATTGGCTGCCGTAAGTTTTGCCTTGCGTGCGCGGTCGGGCCGTTCGCCTAGTGACTTTTGGATTTCGATTCTTGCCGCAGGGCTGCTGAGTTCCAGCAAGACCAGCAATCTGCCGCTGCTGTTGCCGTGGCTGATCGCGATCGCGCCAGCATGGCGGACGGTGTTACGGCAACCACTCATCACAGTCGGCATTTGTCTGGTGGCGGCAGGTTCTTCGTTCCTGCCTATTGCAGCGATCAATACAAAACACGTTGGCGACTGGACCGGACTTGCGGCAGAAGGATTACAACTGACGCGCGGAGAACCGGTCGTACGCGTGGCGAACAATACAGTGCTGCAAGTGATCCAAAATTTTGTCCCGCCGATTTTTCCGATGTCTGGCTCGTGGGATCGTTTCGCAGAAAAAATCATCCCCCAAGGATTTGCCAAGAAAATTAGTGCAGACTTTGAGCCTGCCGGAGCGAAATGGCAATTGGGGGAAATGCAAATCGAAGAGACGGCTGGATTAGGTTTTGGGATCAGCGTCCTGCTTGCGGTTTCTTTTGGAGCAAGTCTGTTAATGCGGTGTTCAACACTACAACCACGTCGCAACTTGTTGTTAAAGTTGCTTCTGATTTCCCCATGGATTGCATTTCTAGCTTTCATGTTGAAATCCAACCTATCCGCTGCGGCGCGACTCGCTTCCCCGTATTACGGCTTGCTAGTTCCATTGTTATTGATTGGCGCGACTCATAAGCAACTGGTCCGCGCTCACTGGTGGCGACGGCTTGTCATGCTGTTGCTGTTGCCTGCGGGCTTGTTGCTTGTCGTATCGCCGCCGCGCCCGCTCTGGCCTGCCAAAACAATTCTCACAAGACTCGCGGATAAAGAGTCGCCCAGCCCCTTGGTTCAACGCGCGCTCACCGTCTATTCGGTGTACGGGATGCGCAGTGACGGTTTCAAACCGGTGCGAGAGAGATTGCCGTCAGATGCCGATCCCTTGGGCTTTGTTGCCACGGACGAAGTTGAGACATCGCTTTGGAAACCATTCGGATCACGCCGCGTTTTGCATGTCAAAGCCACCGACACGCGCAAAGAAATTCAAGAGCGCGGTATCCAGTATGTTCTTGTCAGCACTGAAACGTGGGAACGTTTGGGAAAACAAAGTCTGGAATCTTGGTTCACCGATTTGGGCGCTGATGTGGTGGAGACATTCACACCCAAGCTGCGCGCAGGCAAAGACCCGTTCATCTGGTATCTGATCCGACTTCGCCCTGCGAATGAGGGATTGCCTGTGATCGAAAAACTATCTCAATAGAACCGTCTCACCCCGTCATGGAGGAGGGAGTTGAGCTATTTACTTCCACACCCCAAGCTGAATCAATTCGCGCGTCGCGGTCTTCGTCCAGTCGCCCCGATTGGCTTTGGGGCTGGCGGGGCTGGGATGCAGGACTTGCCCGATGCGTATCTTTGCGCCGTCCGTGACAATTTCCCCGCGTTCCTTGGCAAAACCGCCGATGCCGATCAACCATTCCGGCTCGAGAATTTCCAGCACGCGTCTGAGATGCGTGTCGCAGATGTTGAACAACTCCTCGCGTTCAGTTGGGAAAAGTTTATTTGGCGTGCGGTTCAATCCGGTCGCTTCCAGAAACGCCAGCGGACAATAGTTCACCACAAAATGCTCGGCGAAAAAATTCTCCGGCGTGTCGAACCGATCCGCACACAGCTTCCAAAACCGTCGCCCGCTGACTTCTGAACGCGTGCAATCAAAGCCGAGGATCGGTCGTTTGGGATGTTCCTTCGCGGGCTTCGCAATCGGCGTGCAGATGCCCATCCAATCGCGCGCGGCGGCTATCTCGCCAAACGGAATACCAATCTGCGCCATACCGAACGGGCCGGGATTCATGCCGAGAAACAGGATGCGCTTCCGGCTGTTGCCGAAGCGCCGCAAGTATTCCTCATGTGCAGCCCAAGCGTAGTCGAGCGGGTTATAGACGTGCGTGACCGGCGGACGAAATTTCAGTTGCTCCACCTGCGACGATAGTTCGCGTGCGGCGGTGATGAGTTGTTTGCTGATGCTGGACAGTGATGATTTCAAAACACAGTCACGATATTTTATTCCAGCCGCGACGCAATGTTGTGTCTGCGTTCATACCAGACACGTACAAATACCATTGGAACATTCGCCAACCCCTCACCCGACCTTCGGCCACCCTCTCCCCATCCGATGGGGAGAGGGACGGGGTGAGGGGCTTCCGGCATTTCGACAGATGTTCTTTGGCGGTTGGTTTCTGTACTTTCAAACAAAAGCTCGCGCCATGATTCCGAGTCGGTCAAAGATGGCGACATGAAAACCGTCCTCATGTTTGCGTTCGCAGTCGTGTTCCTCGCTTCATGCGCCTTGCCGGATAAAACTACGGGAGGTAAATCGGGTGATTTGCTAATGCTCACTCGCGCTGCTTGGAGCGCGAATCCACCCGTGGCTGAGATGAAGTCCCACAAGATTTCGCGCATCACAATCCACCACACCGCCACGTTGCAAAAGCCGGAGCGTTCGCTCGCCGATAAGATGAAGTCCTTGCAGAAGTTTTCCCAGAACCCCGGCACGCTCGGCAATGGAAAGGCCAAACTCGCGTGGCCTGACGTGCCGTATCATCTCTACATTGATTGCCATGGCGAGATCGCCGAGGGCCGCGATGCAAATTTCGTCGGCGACACGAACACCGCTTACGATCCGACCGGGCATCTGCTCGTGGTGTTGGAGGGAAACTTCGAGGAGGAGTTTCCCAAAGAAGCACAGTTAGCGGCGTTAAGAAACCTCCTCGCCTCCAAGCAATCGTTCTACAGGATCGCGTCAGGCCAGATTGGTTCGCACAAGGACTTCGCGGAAACTCTTTGTCCCGGAAAGCACCTGCATGAAATGATCCCTTCGATCGCCAAGCAGGTCGGCGGCAGATAGGGCGTTCACCAGGTTGTAATTAAGGTCGGGTGAGGCTAATGGCATTCGGACGGAGCGCCGGTCTGTGACCGGCTTTGGATCAGCAAACCGAAGTCCGCATCAGAATTGCCCCAAGTCTCGAACATCACTGGTTTACGGAAACGTAAAGCCGACGACACGTCGGCGCTCCGGCAGCAGTCGTCACCTCGTTCGACTTTAATCACACCCCGCTCGCTGCTCGCTCAAAAAAATCCACTCGCGACACGACTCACCGGGACGATACAGTTCGGTCCATGCAATCGGGTCAATTGATTCTCACCATCGCGCTGACTCTTCTCGCGTGCGCCGCCGTTTGGTTCGCGCTCTGGTGGCGACAACGCAATCAACCCACGAATGTGCGCTCACTCATTGCCGTGGTTCTCATCGCAGGATTGGTTGTCCGCTTGGTTTACGTTTTCTTGACGCCGATCTTCTATGCGCCGGACGAACAATCGCACTTCAATTACATCAAGCATCTCGCGGAGAAAAAATCGTTCCCGGTGCAAACCAGCAAACTTGGCGACGCCTCCAATGACTGGGAGAATAATCAGCCGCCGCTCTACTATCTTGTCTCAACGCCGATTTTTAGTGCGACGCAGGCCGTGTTTCAAAATCAAACCGCAACCGTCGTCGCCATCAGACTTATCTCCGTTTCTCTCTGGCTGCTTAACGCGTGGCTCGTGATCGTTTCGTTGCGACGAATGGGTCTTCAAGATTGTTTCGTCCAAGTGTTCACCGTGGCGATGGTTTGCCTTCTGCCCACCTACACCTTTGTTTCATCGGCGATCAACAATGACAATCTCCTCGCTACAATCGGCAGCGGCCTGCTGTGTTTGTTGACGCAACGCGAACGATCCATCAAGACCGCGCTACTGCTCGGACTGCTGCTGGGCTTGGGATTGTTGACGAAACAATCTGCCGTGATCTTCGCGCCGCTGATCGTTTTGCTCGTCGCGCTTGAAGCCTTCAAGCGACGAATCTCTTGGGGCAGCGCGACCCAACAACTCTTCGTTACGTTGGGACTCGCAGGCTTGATCTATCTCCCGTGGACGATTCGTAACTGGCAGGTCTATCGCAGCTTCATGCCGGAAAGTCTGGTCGTGGATCAAATCCCGTGGCCGTCTGCCATGCACGGCATTGCCTCCGCCGCGCACAATCTTCTGAAAACTTTCTGGTCCGTCTCCGGTATCAGCAACGACGTCGGCTATCCGTTTCCAGTCTTCGGAATGTTGCTGCTCATGTTGCCTGTGATGATATTCGCGCTGGACTCAAAGCCCGTGGAAAAAACTGACGCATTGAACGTCGCAGAAAACAAACCACTGCTCATCTCAATGCTCGTTGCCATCGTGATCACCGTCGGACTTGTGTTGCGATTCGGCTACCAGTTCGGCATGGGGCAGGGGCGACACTTGTTTCCGCTGCTCTGCCCGATCTCATTATTTCTGGCGGCGTGGTTGCGGCGATTGCCGGTGAAGAAACTGGAAATTCACGCCGCTGGCTTTTGGATCACGTACGCAGCGAGCTTTGCAGTGTTCAGCCTGTGCCGGTTTCCGAGGTGACGGAACGCGGACGGTCCCTCGTCCGCAGCGGGTGGATGAAAAACTACGCGTTCGGATTACCCAACACCTCTCTGGATTTCGGCGCGCTGCGAGCGAGGGACCGCTCGCGCTCCGGGAAAGTTTTACAACCCGATCGGATGCCATGCCGTCTTGAACTCCACAGTGTCGAGGATGCGGTAGGCGTCCTCACCTTTCGCGGAGAACCATTCCTTCGCAGACAGCGCATGTTTTGCGAAACGCTTGAGATTGATGGCCGAGCCAGCTTGAAGTTGCGCTCCCAGGGCTGCATCGCATGAACCGTCCACGATGGCGTTCACATCCATGTGCGAGGCGATGTGTGGCGCGAGTTCAGCGCGCTTGCCGGTGAGCAGATTGACCACGCCACCGGGCAGATCGCTCGTGGCGAGGATTTCGCTGAACGTCACCGCAGGCAGCGGAAATTTCTCCGAAGCGACAATGATCACCGTGCTGCCGCTCAGGATGACCGGCGCGATCAACGACACGAGCGCGACGAGCGCAGGCTCGTCCGGCGCGATGACAACGGCGACACCCATCGCTTCTGGCGTGGTGAAGTTGAAATGCGGTGATGCCACGGGATTCACGCTGCCGAACACTTGCTGATACTTGTCCGTCCATCCGGCGAAATGCACGAGCCGATCAATCGCCAGCGTCACTTCACGCTTTGCAGCGGAGGAACTCGCACCCGTGGAGCGCGCCAGTTCCGCGACGAGTTCGCTCGCGCGGTTCTGCAACATCTCGGCAGCGCGATAAAGTATCTGGCCGCGATTGTAAGCCGTGGCCTTGCTCCAGCCGCCCTCTGCGGCTCTGGCTGCGACAACGGCATCGCGGAAATCTTTCCGGGACGCGTGGCAGTAATTATCCAACTGCTCGCCGCTGGCGGAAGTGGCGGACAGATAGCGACCACTCTCGCTGCGGGGAAATTTGCCGCCGATGTAGAGCTTGTAAGTTTTTTTGACGTCGAGGCGCGCTGTCATGGGCAAAGGCTAGAACGAGGGTGCGTGTTCGGCAAGTGTGGAGGGGCAGTGTCAGTGAATGTGGCGAAGGCTTCGTCTGCCGCAAAGCCCGCTGTGAACAAATCACAAACCAAGACAATGGCGAACAGCGGTTTCTATTTTACCCAAAGTAGCCCCGGAAATTTTTCCTGATGGGATACCTTGAAAGCGGCCAGGATCAAGCGAACGGAGTTGGAAGCAGAGAAAGACCGTTTCCATTGGAAGGCCGCTTTCAGCAGCAGAAATGCGGACGTTAGTCGGATAGTCGCGCGTTACGTTTTCCCCCTTTGTGCCGATGACCACACTGACAACCAGAGGCAGACGATTGATTGCGTTGACTGAGAGAACCAGAACCGGCCTGCGCCCCGCCTGTTCCCGGCCTTGCACCGGGTTGAGTTCCACCATGTAAATGTCGCCGCGCTCAATTGGCATCAGGTTTTGCCCAAGCCGTCGGATTCGGTTACGGCGAACTCGGAGTTAGTTGAGTGCAACTCACGTTGGATTTGAGGGTCGCCAGCCATTGCGGCCAGTTGGTTGAAGACATCGTCGGCGTCGTTGGCCCAGACTTTGTTGAGGGATTCTTCGGAGAGTTTCAGCCATGATTCGCGCTCCGGGTCGGATTCCACGGTCACGCGCACATGAGATTTTTCAGGCAGCGACAATGGCCCGGCTAAAACAAGTTTGCCGTTCTCGTAGATGGCTTCCATGGTCGTTGTCATGGTTGGACGGTATCGCCGGGCGGTTGTGTTTGCAAGTTGGTGTTTCCGGGAGCGCAGCGGCAGCGGATTGTAGGCGACGAGGTGACGAGTCGTTTCGGAAAAGCACTCCTGACGTCGTGCCCTACAATCGCGGCTGGTTACACCACCGCTGCCGCCCAATCCATTCCGTGCGCTTCAGCCACCGCTTTGTGTGTGACCGCGCCGCTCATCACGTTGATGCCGCCGATGAGCGCGGGATGTCGGTGACACGCTTCAATCAATCCGTGATCGGCGAGCGTTTCGATGTAGCGGAACGTCACGTTCGTCAGCGCTTGTGTGGCGGTGCGGGCGTATGCGCCGGGCATGTTGGCCACGCAATAATGCGTCACGCCTTCCTCGACGAAGACCGGATTCTGATGCGTGGTCGCGCGGGAGGTTTCAGCGCAGCCGCCTTGATCAATCGCGATGTCCACCAGCACGCTGCCGGGGCGCATCTCGCGGAGCATCTCGCGATTGATGAGTTTGGGCGCCCGCGCGCCCGGCACGAGCACCGCGCCGATGAGCAGGTCAACTTGCGGCAACAGATCCATCAGGTGTGCCTCGCTGGAATAAAGCGTGTGCGCCGTGTGCAGCGTGATGTCGAGGAAACGCATCCGCTCCAAGTCCACTTCGAGAATCGTCACATCCGCGCCGAGTCCCTGCGCCATGCGCGCTGCGTTGATGCCAGACGAGCCGCCGCCCAGCACGACAACTTTCCCCGGCAACACTCCCGGCACACCGCCGAGCAACACGCCGCTGCCGCCAAAATGTTTCGCGAGAAAATATCCACCGACGAGCACGCTCATGCGCCCGGCGATTTCGCTCATCGGTTCAAGCAACGGCAGACGGCGGTTCACCTCGATGGTTTCGTAGGCGATGCACGTCGCGCCAGATTTAACGAGCGCGTCTGTGAGGACTTTGTTCGCCGCAAGATGCAGATAGGTGAAGATGAGTTGTCCCGGTCGCAGCAACGGATACTCCGCAGGCAACGGCTCTTTCACTTTCACGATCAAGTCAGCCTGTTCGAAGACGGCGGCGTGTGAGTCCACGAGCTTTGCACCAGCGTTTTCGTATTCGGTATCTGGATAGCCCGCGCCAAAGCCTGCATTACGTTCGACGACGACGGTGTGCCCGCGCTTGATGAGTTGATAAGCTGCGGAAGGCAGCATGGCTACGCGATATTCGTGGTCTTTGATTTCTTTGGGAACGCCGATGATCATAAGGGGAAACTTTCGTTGTCGTTGATGCTTGTGCCAACGGGTGCGTTGGCAGAAATGTTTTTAGGCGTGGTTTTCTTCGGCACTTCAACGGTTGTCGCCGTTGTGCTGGCTTCGATGAAATCAACTGTGGGCGCGGTGACGACGGAATCAGCAAACGTTGCAGCCACCAATGGCGGGATGACCGGAGCCAGTTCGACAGATTCGATGATCTGTTGCTCTTCGTTCGGAGGCGAAACTTCCACAGTCACATCTCTCGACCCGGACGCTGCCGCGAGTTCGAGGCGGACCTGAGCGCGATTGACGAGCGCAAGCATTGTGACCGAAGAGGCGACCTCGCGTTCGGCGGCTTGGATGCGGGCAAACTCGCCGAGGACTTCCACGCGCACCGGCTCATCGCGCGTGGCAGGTTCCTGGCCGTGCGTGGCGCGCATGGCGAGGAGGACGTCGTGGCAATTGATCGTTTCCAGCGGACGCGCGGGCGAATAACCGGCCTCCACACCCGCGATCTCGACCACGAGATGCGCGGCGAGCAGCGTTTGCAAGACCTGTTGCACGAGCTTGCTGGGGATGCCTAGCTCCGTGGAGATTTCGCGGATGGTCACGGGGCGTTGCCCGCGATTGAATCGCTGCCCGATGCACGTCATCAGCCGCAATGCGACGAATTCGCGACCGCGTTGATTGACGTTCTCGGCGAGCTTGTCCTGCAAGTAAGCCGCGCGATTCTGGAAGGCATACGCCACTTGGGCGCCGAACAGAATGGTGAGCCACACGACGTAGAGACCGCCCATGAGCAAGGGGATGACCGCGAGCGGGCCATAGACGGCGTTTCTGCTCACCGCGCTTGAGGCGATCAGGAAACCCAGTTGAGTGTAGCCATGCCAGGCGAGTCCCGCGAGTGTGCCTCCGACGAGTGCCGCGCTGAAATCCACCCTGGTGTTCGGCACAAGTTTGTAGAGCATCGCAAGCGTGAAGCAGATGATCAACACGGGCAGGTACGTGGAAAGCAGCGGCTCGATGAACGGCACGATGCTGATCATATCGCGCGTTTTCTGGAAGTTGGGGCTGTTGGACATGACAACGGCCCCTAGAAGCAAAAACGGGCCGACGACAACCGTGAAAAAATAATTCGTGATCCGGGAAGACCAGTCACGTCCGCGCGTCACGCCCCAGATGTCATTGAACGTCTCCTCTACTCGCGTCAACGTGAGTATTGCCGTCAGAAATAGAAAGATCACACCCGTGATGCCAAGCGTTTTGCTGTGACTCTCGTAGGCGAAACCGTAAATGACCCCTGCAGCCTGTTTGGAAACACTTTCCTTCTCTTTTAAGGCTTTGGCTGAGTTGGTTGAAACGACTGAACTTGAATTGAAATTGGTTGTCTCCGTTGAACCTAAAATGTCCGAGCCGTGGTAGGTGGCGAGAAAATTGGTCTCATTGAACTCAGGAACATTCAGGGTGAGCGGGGAGTCCAGCGCGCCGACAACTATTTCCGACGGGGGATTCGGGTTGATGTCCGGTTTTAATTTTGGTGTTTGAATGACGTTTTCCACAAACGTCTCGACAAAACTTCTGATGCGTTCCTCGCCTTCTGACTTCAAAACATAGCTTGCGACACCCATTGCCAAGGCGAGCATCGGGATCAACGCCAGCAACGTGGTGTAGGAAAGCGCCGAGGCACGCACGGGACAGCGATTGCGCACAAAGCTCCGCCAGACGAGCACCCAGAAGTGAACGAACCGCTCGAAGTTGTTGAGGCTCGACTCCAACGAGAGGCCGTCCTCTTTTTCAGAGCCGAACCTGTCTGACCCGATGCGGGTGAGACGTGTGAACCAGTATTTCAACATGACGCTGACGCCACGCTAACAAAGCGTCCCGCCAAGTCAACCGGGTGGAATGAAACGGGGGTGTGACTAGAAGTGCCGCGCAGCTTTGGAGTGCGGAGACTTGTCTCCGCTTTCATTGCCGGAGCGACTTTTCGCGTGTGCAGGGCCGCGCAGAGCGGCCCCGCGAGCAGCCGAGAGCGATAACCATTGCGCACGCGCTCTGTCATTGCGACGCACCGCTGGACGCGGTGCTGCTGGGACGACAAGTCGTCCCAGCGGAAAAAGCGGCGACAAGTCTCCGCACTCCACAATTCCCGTCCGCCCCTCAAACCCTTGTCATTACCCACAAATTTTCGGGGCTTGAGTTAGATTTGTGAATAGTGGTTTATGAATGGGTGGGCGTTGCTGCGGCACGCCGAATCGGT